>JBBSTQ010000214.1:0-5998 GCA_038235745.1 Sphingobacteriales bacterium | reverse complement strand
TAATTTATAGATTTTTTTCATTGATGTGCCTCAAAAGCGCATCCCGATAATGATCCGATACAGAAATTTCTTTACTCGGCAATATCACATGGTTTCTTTTGAACGCCGTCATGTGGTGTAGCGATACGATGTAAGATTTGTGGACTCTTAAAAAACCTGCGTTTGTTAGCTTTTCCTCTAAATAGCGCATCGTCAAACGCGTTATAATTGGCTTATCATTATTAATCAAATAAATTTTAATGTAGTCTTTAAGCCCTTCAATATATTCTATCTCGCTCAGCTTTATTTTAACATTAGCATAATCAGCGTTTACAAATAAATAGTCGGGTATATGTTGTGGCGTCTCTGTGACTTTGTTTTTTAAAATGTACAAGTCATTTGCTTTGTTTGCGGCCTTTAAAAACCGCTCAAAAGAAACTGGTTTTAAAAGATAGTCCAACACGTCCAAGTTAAAGCCATCTAAAGCATATTTTTCATAAGCGGTTACCAATATAACCATCGGCGGTGTACCGGTAAAACTTTTTAACAGTTGTAAACCGCTTATTCCCGGCATCTGTATATCCAAAAAGATAAGGTCAATTTGCTCGTTATTAATAATATCTATCGCCAATACGGCATTTTTACAACATGCAATTAAGTTTAAAAACGGAACAGATTTAATGTTGTCTTCCATTAATTCCCTAGCTAAATGCTCGTCATCAATTACCAAACAGTTAAGCATGTTTTCCGATTTTTAGTTGCACCTTATACTTTAGGGAAGTATTTGTAATACCAAGCTGGTGCGTGTTTTTATATAGTAATTCTAATCGTCGCTTGGTGTTGTTGAGTCCAATTCCAGAACTTTGGTCTTTGGTATCTGTTTGAGGAGCAACCTCGTTTTCTACTTCAAAAATCAACTCTTTGTTTAAAACAGTTAAGCTGATATCAATTTTAGGTTTTTCTAAAGTTCCCATTCCGTGTTTAAAAGCGTTCTCTACGAACGGAATCAAGATCATAGGTTCTAAATCAAAGCTTTCTGTATTTCCGTTAACTTTAAACAAAACTTCCACGTCATCGCCAAACCTTAGTTTCTGCAAATCAATATATCCCTGTAAATACGCAATCTCTTGCTTCAGCGCAATCTTGTGTTCATGTCCTTCGTACAACATATATCGCAATAATGCCGATAATTGCAACAACGCTGGTTCCATTTTATCGCTCTTTTTACGAGCCAATGCCACCAAATTGTTCAACACATTAAACATAAAATGCGGGCTAACCTGCGACCGTAAAAAACTAAGTTCGGTTTTTAAACTTTCTGTTTCTTTCTCTTTCGCTACTTTTTGATTTCTAAAATAATCTATTATAATGCAGTAGCTGCAGCTGATGCCGATGATAAACATGTAGCCAAACAAATCTGGAATAACGGATTTTTTCCATCTTTTTTTCGATGGGAAAACATCTGCCTCTACGTATTTAGAAATAAGGAAAGCTACGGCTAACACGCAAATTAGTACTACAAAATAATACACCCAGTTTTTCTTTTTGAAAAGTACAGGAAACAGATAGTATGCGTTTATGTAAAAAATGATAATCAGCAATAGGTTGTTGATCAACACTCGGTAAATAAAATTATCTGATACGCTACCCGTTGGGCTGTTAAACTTAAAGAAAAAGGCAGGCAAAAGTAACATGCACCAAAACGCAACATGCAACGCAGCCAAAGAAATTTTTGAACTATTGAAAGTGAGACCCAACAATTTTACCTTATTTAAGTTTAATGCAAAAGAACAACTAAGATATTGCCTAAACAATAAAAAGTGTCGAACACTAAGTATTTTTAGACCACTTGGCAAAAAATAGCTATAAAAAAAAATACCCGACCTCACGTTCTGAGGGCGGGTATTTACACAATAAAACTTAGAAAAGATTTGTAACCCAAAATTTGAGCTATTACCAATCCCTAATGTAAACCTTAGCACAAGGTTTCAGACGGTTGTACGGTAAAAATTCAAATAGGTTATTAAATATAAAAAATTTTCAGTTTTAAACCTACAAAATGTTTGCGCAGTGTTGTTTTAATTTATCATCTGCTATTTGAAGTATGTTAAAAACAATTAATAATCAAAACCTTTTTAAATCTGATGCCGTAAAAAAGGGAACAACACTCATGTTTTATGTTTAATACAGAACAATATTCGGAAGACCAATCCTTACAGCCTAACTTCGATAGGATGTATGAGTCTTTTGGTAAAGACAAGGAGTGTATTAAAATGATTTTGCTTTTGGTTGTTGACGACCTTAAATTAACGGCTCAAAAATTTGAGATCTTTCTTAAAAAAGGAAAGCTTGATGAAATTAATGAAGCGGCTCATAAACTGCTAGGCACCACTGCTTCTGTAGGTTTAGATAGACTTACTGCTGTTACAAGAAACATCGAAACAATAAGCAAATCCAATCCATCAGATCTAAGGCACTATTTGAGTATTTTCAAGTCAGAAAGTAAAATGGCAGAACGAATGATAAATGATTACCTTTTAGAGCATTAAAATCATTGCTTTTAGAGTTGCGTTTTTTCAGGCCATAAGATCAAATATCTTAAACAACTTTATCAGTAAAAGTAGCTCTATTTTATATTTGCACAACTTAATCGCATAAAAAAACGGACAATAGCTAAATGTCAGAATTACCCAACCACATTGAAGAAAAACGCATAGACGCGTTAAAAAGCTACCAGATTTTAGATACTTTACCCAAAGAAGCGTATGATCGTTTTACAGAGTTGGCATCTATAATTTGTGAAACTCCTATTTCATTAGTTTCATTGGTGGATGAGCGTAGGCAATGGTTTAAATCTAAACACGGTCTTGATGTTAATGAGACCGATAGAGATATTGCTTTTTGTGCCCATACTATTCTAAAAAATGAGATAATGGAAGTGGAGGACGCAACTAAGGACTTGCGTTTTAAGGATAATCCCTTAGTTACTTCTGAGCCAAACATCAAGTTTTACGCGGGTTGCCCGCTGATTGATAAAAATGGTTTTTCGTTGGGTACGCTTTGTGTTATTGACCGTGAGCCCAGAAAACTGACAACACAGCAAAGAACAGCACTTAAGCTATTGACCGATTCTGTAATGGAATTGATTGAAAAGCAAAGGAAAGTACAAGAGATTGAAAATTTTGACAAGCTTTTTCAAATTTCAAACGATCTAATTTGTGTTTTTGATGTAAATGGACAGTTTAGAACTTCCAATCCTGCGTTTAAAAAGTTGTTTGGGTGGGACGAGTTATCTTTCCAAAACCAATTTCTTTACGATTTTGTACACCCAGAAGATTTAAAGAAAACCAAACAAAAAATTGAGAAATTAAGTTCAGGAACAAGCACAGTGAGTTTTTCACACCGATTTAAAACCACCACTGGCGTTTACAAAATGTTAGAATGGGTGGCAACTCCAGAACTTGTTAGCGGGATGGTATTCGCTATCGCTAGGGATATAACTATTGCCACTCAAAAGGAAGTAGCGCTGTACAACTCCGAATTTAAATTACGCTCTTTCTTTGAAAACTCTACGGGCTTTATGTGTACCCACGATTTAGACGGTCGCATTTTAACCGTTAACACTTCTGGTGCAGAAAGTTTGGGCTACACCCAAGAAGAATTAATTGGTCAAACTCTTTTTCAATTAGTTCCGGCAAACCGATACGAGTACATGAAAAAATATTTGGCCTCCATTGCAAAGGAGGGCATGGCTAAAGGACTGATGTACACACAACACAAAACCACCCAAAAAACATCTACTTGGCTGTTTAACAATGTTTTAGAGATAGATCCTAACGGAGATAAATACATTATAGGAAACGCTGTTGATATTACCGAACGTTACCATTTAGAAGCTGCGTTAAAACGCACTACAGAAATGCTTGAGCAAACCAACGAAGTGGCAAAAATTGGTGCTTGGGAAGTAAACTTAAAAACTAACAAGATCTATTGGTCAAACGTAACCAAAGCACTTCATGAAGTTGATGCGGATTATCAGCCTAATTTTGATTCTGCGGTAGCATTTTTTGGGGAGTATGAGCCAGCAATATCACAGGCTTTTGCAAATTCAGTAGAGACAGGAATTCCTTACGATTTAGAATTGCAGATTACAACAGCTAAAGGGAATAAATTATGGATACGGACCATAGGCACTCCAGAATTCAAAGGCGGAAAATGTTTTCGACTTTATGGAACCTTTCAGGACGTTACAGAAAATTATCTGCACAGAATCGCATTAGAGAGTGCTAAAATACAGGCTGAAGAAGCAAATGTAGCAAAGTCTGAATTTTTGGCGAGTATGAGCCATGAAATTAGAACTCCTTTGAACGGAGTAATTGGTTTTACAGATTTGGTTTTGAAAACCGAACTAAATCAGACTCAAAACCAATACTTAACCATTGTAAACCAATCTGCAAATTCGTTGCTGGCCATTATAAATGACATTTTAGATTTCTCGAAAATTGAAGCAGGCAAATTAGAACTGGATGTTGAGAAATCTGATCTGTTCGAGCTGAGCAGTCAGGCATCAGACATTATCACTTTTCAAGCGCAACAAAAGGGTCTTGAAGTTTTACTTAATGTTGATCCAAACTTGCCTCGGTTTATTTTTATTGATAATACACGACTAAAACAGGTGTTAGTTAATTTACTAGGCAACGCAGTAAAGTTTACCGATAGCGGAGAGATTGAGCTAAAAATCTACGCAGAAAGCGGTAGTGAAGATGAATATGTTGATTTTCATTTTGAAGTAAGGGATACTGGAATTGGAATTCAGTCAGAAAAGCAGAACAAAATTTTTGAAGCGTTTTCTCAAGAAGACGCTTCTACAACAAAAAAGTATGGCGGTACAGGCTTAGGGCTAACAATATCTAACCGCTTACTGGGGTTAATGGGCAGTAAATTACAACTTAAAAGCACAGCTGGTAAAGGCAGTACTTTTTATTTTAAACTGAAACTAAAAGCAGAACGCGGCGAACATAACCTTGCCGAAGACATCAGCTTTATTAAAAATGCGTTGATAGTTGATGACAACGATAACAACAGGCTGATATTGAGGCAAATGTTGCTCCTGAAAAAAATTAAAACCACCGAAGCAAAAAATGGTTTAGAGGCTTTACAACTGCTTAGTATGGGCGAAAGTTTTGATGTTGTTTTAATGGATTACCACATGCCGTATATGGATGGCTTAGAAACCATCGAAAAAATCAGAGACAGCTTCGGAAAACGACCAGAGGACTTACCAATTTTGTTATTGCACAGTTCATCTGATGATGAAAAGATCATACAAATTTGCGAAAAACATGGTGTTAACCTAAGAATGGTAAAGCCAATAAAAATGCAGGATCTGTTTAGCAAACTGGCAAAAATACACCTTAAGCGAGAACCCGTTTCTGTTGCCGAAGCTCCTAAAAAATCCGCTAATGATTTAACCTTCAATATTTTAATTGCCGAAGATAACTTAGTGAATAAATTATTGGCCAAAACCGTAATCAACCGGCTTTTACCCAACTCTGTTATTGTTGAAGCTAACAATGGACTAGAAGCAGTGGAGCAATATAAAATACAACAGCCAGATTTGATTTTGATGGATTTACAGATGCCGATGATGAATGGTTACAAAGCAACCGAAAAGATACGCATGTTAGAAAAAAATATTGAGCAAGCTACTGTAATTGTAGCTTTAACCGCGGGCAATGTTAAGGGAGAAAGAGAACGTTGCCTAGAAATAGGAATGGACGATTTTGTAACCAAGCCCTTTGTAGAAAGAGATTTAGCAGACTTATTTACTAAGTGGTTAAGTAAAGACCAATTGTCAACAAAAAGCCAAGCTGAGCCAAAACAGCCTGCAATCCACTTTGCCATGGCCAACGTAAGGGACTTTATGGGCAACGATAATGATATGGTTAAGATGGTGTTGAGTTTAAGCATTGACGAAATTACCAAGGTAAATACCAATTTTAAAGATCAACTTGTTTCG
>JBBSTQ010000213.1:0-6014 GCA_038235745.1 Sphingobacteriales bacterium | reverse complement strand
GGGGCTTGCGTTTGGGCTCATTGCCTATCATAGAAGCGCTTATAATCTCTTTGAATTCTTTGCAGAACTCATCTGTTAAATAGAAAATTTCTGTAACTTTATCAGTGGTAATATTCATGTTTTGTTTGTCTATATATTTGGTTTTCAGATACTTAAATATATAAAATAATACTCAATATTACCTCTTTTTATCAGTTAAACTTTTCGATTTATCTCTTTATTTATTAATCGAACTCAGGTTAGTAATAAATATACTTCACAAAATATATTCATTACGTTTACCAATATAAATGCGGTCAATCTAAATCAAATATTATAGCTGGCAAACTTCTACAATCAGTCGTATATTTTAATTTTTTTGATATCCGATAGGTATATTTAGATTATACAGACGGGTGTCGCTACCATACTTTATAGTATAATTATCTTTGAGGGAGTGCAACCTGTAGATATAATAGGATTTCCTGTTTCGGGGTCTATGGCAAAATTGTCTTCCTGTTAGTCTAATACGTATTTATCTTGCGCGTCGAGTATCGCAAATAATGTTGCTCGCTGATACCATAATTTATTATAACATTTTTGAAGTGTCGTCTTAAAATCACTTACTATCTTAATTCCGTGTTTGCAGCGAGTAAAACAGTTGAAAGTATTCGGTGCGTCACAATATTGTCAACTCAAAAAATATTGAAAAACTGAAATTTGTAATGGGATGATTATTCCCCTATGGAATAACCAGAGTCAGAAAATATGAAATTTCATCAATAGAACTTAATGAAAACCAACAGAAAATCCTAACTTTACATCACATCATTTGATTCAAATAATTGCAATAGAAAAGGGAGTAATTCGGGAGTTTTTTATAACAACTTATAAACCCCCTTCAAATGCGTTTTTTCAAGATTATATCCTCGATTCTTACCCTTGTTTATAATGAAATCGGTAATTAATATTAATAAGTTGTTCCCAAAACCTCTGTTTTGGGATTTAGATATATGTGTCTTTTAGATGCTGAGAGAGACCGTGATCTAATTATTCCCCGGGCGTTAATTGTCTCTACCTTAATTACTTTTGTTGATGACTTTTCTAAACTGGAACAGATTTATTCAAGAGCTATAATTGCGTATGAATTAAAACAAACCAAAGAAAGGATCAGCGATCAAATTTGCAAGCTGGTTGCTCGCCGTTATCACATTAAACAATTTTCACGATTTTTCAAATAGTTGACCGTAATGTAATCAGATTGGAGTAATTATAATTATTGATCAATCTAGTGTTAGAAACTTGTGAAATATCGGTTCATTTATGGCCAAACCCGTATAAAATTAATAATACCCACTACTTTTCAATTACGAATACAGTGTATTTGTAAACCAGTTTAGGTTGAATATGTGCTATGCGAAATCAGAAGACGGAGGGGTCACTTAAAAAAAAGGCACCAGCGAATTTTACAAACTGCCAATTACCGCAGCCACCACGTTCTTCAAATCACCAAGCTTTACAACGCTGCCTTCACTAGATAGGGCAAAATCTCTTTTTGGAAGGAAATAAAATTCTTTCGAACGTCGGCATCACTAACGGAGGTAAAGGCAAAAGAGAAGATGATACTTTTGCTAGCCTTAATTAAAAAGCGTAATCTTTCGGGGTAAGTTTCGTCGTTGTTCAACTCTTCAATTCCTAAAAACTCGTTGTAGAGCAACCGTTCCAGTTCATCCGAAAGATTTTTTAAAAACTCTTGAGAGTTGGCAGATTCTCTGATGAAATCCCAGCCAATAAATTCGTTACAGATGGTGTAAGAAAGCTTGCTAACGCGTAAAATCAATAAAGTTAGGTGTTCTTCTTTGTTGATGTTTTTACTATCTTGATGAACCAAATCATTGATGCTCACTTTTAAATAATCCATCAAAATGGCATGTAATACCAGTTCCTTACTTTCAAAGTATTTATAAATGGTTGCTTTTGCTATTTTGGCTTTCCTAGCAATTTCGTTGACGCTGGTTTTATGATAGCCATATTTACGGAAAAGATCTTGAGCTGCCTTCTTTATACTTTCTTTGATTTTATCTACTTCCATAAATTAGTTGAAAACTGTAATTTGAGAGCTGGTAACAGTTACCTGATACTGCTTTAAGGGTCGGGTGGCGGGCGCTTTTAATGACGAGCCATCTTCCATTGAAAATAACGAGCCTGAACAAGGGTCGGTGGCAGTAATGCTTGGCTCGTTCACATTGACAGCACATTTGCGTTCTGGGTTGTAAGTGCTGCACCTATCATACGCAACAATTTGCCCCGTAGTTTTTTTATATAAGATAATTCCTGCTACACCACCGTTGATTACCACAACACCACCTGCGCTATTTAATGCTGAAAAACGAAAATCATTTGCCGGAATGCGTACATCAACCGGAACATCCGCAATAAAATCCTCCTCTTTACCGCAAGACTGCATCAAAAGAACCGTGAATAAAGACAGGTAGATTGCTAGCTTTTTCATTTTAGATAACCTCAGTTTGAAATTGTTTCAAGAAACGAACATCGTTCTCAGAAAACAAACGCAAATCTTTGATCTGATATTTCAAGTTGGTAATTCTTTCTATTCCCATGCCAAAAGCAAAACCGGTATATTTTTTTGAATCGATGTTTACGTTATCCAACACGTTAGGGTCAATCATGCCACAACCTAAAATTTCTACCCAGCCACTGTACTTGCACATTTGGCAACCTGCGCCTTTACAAATGGTGCAGGAAATATCCATCTCTGCAGATGGTTCGGTAAAAGGAAAATAAGACGGACGGAACCTGACTTTTGTTCCTTCGCCATACAATTCCTGAACAAAATAATATAAGGTTTGTTTTAAATCGGCAAACGAAACGTTTTCATCCACATACAAGCCTTCAACCTGGTGGAAAAAGCAATGCGCCCGAGCAGAAATTGCTTCGTTACGATAAACTCTACCAGGCATTAATGCTCTAAAAGGTGGTTTGCCAGCTTCCATTAAACGAACTTGAACCGATGATGTATGAGTGCGGAGGGCGTAAGCCCCCCTCTCGGCCTCCCCCCCTGATGGGGGAGATGCCTGTCCCTGTGGACCTGCATCTGTGATACTTTTGTTTTGCCCAGCTTCTATTATCACATTTTCAGAGCCAAATTGAGCTTCTACCTCCCTTCGGGGGGAGATTGAGAGGGGGGCGACAAAAAAGGTATCCTGCATATCCCTTGCTGGGTGTTCTTCAGGAAAATTCAATGCAGAGAAATTATGCCAATCGTCTTCAATCTCTGGGCCCTCTGCCAAAACAAAACCTAAGCGTTTAAAAATCTCTACAATTTCTTTTCGTACTAGGTTAAGTGGGTGGCGACCGCCAATCTCAAAACCTTCGCCGGGTAGGGTTAGGTCTTCTTTATTTGCTTGCGCATCATTTGTAGTAAAATTGTCTTTATGATCGTTGAATTTTGCTTCCGCTAACTGCTTAAACTGATTCAGTACTTTTCCTAAAACACGCTTTTCTTCTGGCGATACAGCCTTAAACTCGTCGAATAAATCTTTTATGATCCCTTTTGTACCTAAAAATTTAATACGAAAGGTTTCTAACTCTTCTGCTGTTTTGGGTTCAAAAGCATTGATTTCGATAGTGTATTGAGTGATTTTAGACTGCATAGGGTGCAAATTTAAGAAAAAAAAGCTCGGTAATTTCAGAATTAATTATGGGCGGTTTTACAAGTCAGCGGTTTATCACTTTGAAAATAATCAAACCTCCCACAGCGTGTCACGCACCTGCTATTGAAACGATTTGTTTTGGTTTTCAGACCTTCCAATCGACTTGCTCGCGAACTCTCGGTCGCTAAATTTCGAGAAAAACCTTACACCTAATTAGATTCCCACGCAAACCCTTAGGAGCAGGGGTAAGTTCCCACGGCAGCCGTTTGAAGGACGTAACGTAGCGTGTTTAAACTTTAAGGATGTCAAAAAAATACGCATTTCTACGTATGGTTTCAACCCTTTTAAACCACCAACTTTATCCCATCAATCAAAAAATTAAATTATGAAAAAATTAATACTCATTTTCCTGTTATCCGCGATAGCGATGACCGGAGCAAAAGCCCAAATTGGTGGCGGTTATGATAGCGCTTTCAACTTTGGGGGCGCAGGTTCAGAAGTTAAAGCATTAACTAAAACTGCCAACGGCGACACTTATTTTGTAGCCAACATCATTGGGAAAGCGCTTTTTGCTGGTCAACAAATTGATGGTGGCGCCTATGGCAGTTATCCAAAAACTAAAACAATTTTCGGTAAAATAAGCAATAGCGGAACGCAAACCTTGTTAAAAGATTTAGTCCTTGGCGGAAGTGGTTTTGCAATCAATCAAAATGGCGACTTGTACTTTATAGTAGTAGGTAGTGCTTTGGTAACCACAGATTACGGTAATGGCGTAACCAACAATGCTTGGGGAACTTATTTGGTTAAACTAAATAATGCTGGCGTTGCACAATTTATAAAACCTGTAAATACAGGTTCTAATGTACAGTATGGCAATAGTGGCATTGCGATAGCCAATGTGCAAGGGATGCAATTTACGCCAGACGGCAATTTATTTGTTACTATTGATGCTAACAACCAAACTACTGCGGCCTCACCTGGCTATGTATATCCACACAGAATAATAAAATATGATAGTGATGGCAACGAAACATGGCATAACCAATTTTTTTCTAAAGCATTATTAACCGGGTTTAGTAAACCCGATCAGTTTGTAAGTAATGATGGAAGAGTGAGCTTTGCAATTGTCAGCAATACCAACCAATTCTATTTCGATGGGGAAGAAATTTCTTCGAAAATGTCTAATTACGTGAATTCGTTTTACTCAGTGGTAATTTCACTAAAACCAGACGGTTCTAAAAACTTTTTTGTGCCGAATAGTGCGGGCATTACCACTTTAACAGGTGTTAATCCTGTGTCCGGCAATCTGTATATTGTATATACTAACGGAAATGTGGGGGTTAAGCCAACCAATGCGCCATACACAAGTTTGCCAAACCAATATCCATCTAATATTTACGATTATTATTTATTCAGTGGAACACTAACATTTAATAGTTCAGGGGTTTATCAAGGGCAAAATCCGCTTACCTTCGATAAATTGATTGCAACACCAACTGGCTTCTTGGGATATGAGAAAGGGTTTTCTAATAGTATTATTGATAAGGGGGATTATGTTTTTAATAGCTCAACACCTTACGGAGTAGTTTCTTATTACGATGCTTCTTTCAGTTTTTTAAAAGCCATTAAAACACCAAGGCTTACTACAATTGTAGCTTTTGGAGATAAAGCTATTATGGGTGGAGATTTTAAAGGAAATTTAGTGTTCGGTTCTACAACATTGATCCAAAGCTATAACGATACAGATTTTCAGACCCGTTTTCCATCATTTGCGTCCATAAAAGCCGATATTTTTATTGCTCAGGCAGATGTAACCAATATTACACCACCAGCTACCAACAATTGGCTAGGTATTGATAATAATTGGAACAATACCGCAAACTGGAGTACGGGTGTTGTCCCAGATGCATTCACAATGGTTAAATTTAATAGTGCAAGCGCAAATATGCCTACCACGGCAACATCACCAAAGGCATTAAAAGTAACTATTGATGCTGGCGTAATTGCACAATTACCTACTGATTTAGTTATTTCCAATAAACTGATTGTTAACGGAACGCTTCAGGTTAACCATGCAGGTGCTTTAAATTTTACCAATTACTCGGCAACAGCTACAGAAGGTACAGGAACTCTAGCTTTCAATGGAACATCCACGCCAAGTGTTACCGCATATTATTCCAGTGGATTTAAAGATTTAAGCTTAACTACTAACGAAAATATTGCCATTACCGGGATTTATAAAAACATAACATTTACTGGTACAAATGCCATTATTTCAGCTTCAAATGGGATAGAAATCACTAATCCTGATGTAAATGCCATAAGCGGACTAAGCGCAACAAATTACATTACAGGTAAAAT
>JBBSTQ010000212.1:0-6022 GCA_038235745.1 Sphingobacteriales bacterium | reverse complement strand
CGGGATTTCTATCCGTTTAGGCGAAGATTACCGAAACAGCATTGCCAAATTGAAGCGTATTCCGATCAACTCCCCAGATGCGGGAACTATTCCACTTTCAAGCGTGGTTGATTTTTCTTTTGCTGATGGTCCGCCGATGATTACTTCGGAAAACGCATTATTACGTGGTGCAGTGATGTTTAATGTGCGAGAACGCGATTTAGGAAGTACAGTAAATGAAGCAAAAGACAAAGTTGACAATGAAGTAAAGTTACCGAAAGGCTACTTTGTAGAATGGAGCGGACAGTACGAAAATTTAATTCGTGGGGAAAAAACGCTATTGATGATTTTGCCGATTGTACTAATTATCATTTTTCTGGCTTTGTACTTAGCATTCAATTCTATTAGAGAAGCATTTTTGAGCTTAGTTACTATACCTTTCGCTTTAATTGGAGGTGCATATATCGTTTATTTTTACGGAGTTAACCTTTCAATAGCGGTTGCAGTGGGCTTTATTGCTTTGTTTGGAATTGCGGTTCAAACGGGCGTTGTAATGGTTATTTATTTGAACGATGCGATGCAACAATTGGTAAAAGAAAAGGGTAACAGCAATGAAACCATAAGCAAGGAAGACATCAAGCAATATGTAATCATGGGTGCATCCAAACGTTTACGACCCAAGATCATGACAGTTTTTGTTTCTCTATTCGGTCTAATTCCAGTATTATGGAGCAGTGGTGTGGGTAGCGATGTTATGATTCCGATTGTATTGCCAATGATTGGCGGTGTATTGACCTCATCAACACATATTTTATTAGTTACACCGCTCATCTTTTTGATGACTAAAGAGTATGAGCTTAAAAAATTCGGGAAGATGGAGGTGCTGGATGTTACGCATTAAAAAAAATTTATTTACGCTTTCGCTGATGCTGTTGGCACAGCTGAATCTGTTTTCACAGGACATTATCTCCATAGATTCCGTATTAAAAGCTGTTGAAGCCAATAATCCAGAACTAAAAATATACGACGCACAGGTAAAAATGCAGGATGCTTTGGTTGAAGGTGCAGGAGCTTGGAAAGCGCCAATGGTTGGTGTTGGTACTTTTATGACGCCTTACAATAATTTCGGCAGAGAAAGTAATTTAAGGGATGGGTCTTTTATGATTACTGCACAACAAGACATCCTTAACAAAAGCAAAAGTCAAAGTGAAAAGGCCTACTTATCGGCACAGTCAAATATCACCAAAGAGCAGAAACAAAACAATTTAAACGAACTGAAAGCAATGGCTCGCACCTTTTATTACGAAGTTATTTTGGAACAACGGAAAGCAGATCTCATCAATAAAAACATAGATATATTGAGCAATTTGAAGAAGGTTGCAAACATAAGGTACACGTACAACAAAGCAGATTTAGCACAGATTTATGCTTTAGATGCTAAGGTGTATGAAGCTAATAACAAACTAACTACAGCTTTAGCAAACGCACACATTGGCAAAATAAGGTTGAATGTGTTGATGAACAAGACTTACAACAATCCGTTGAAATTGGATACCAGTTTAACTATCAACCACTATTTGTTAGAAGATGTGGATTCTGTTGTGGCAAACCGAAGCATGATTAAGGAAACGGATGCAAAAATCAACAGTTTACAACTAGCTAACAAGATGATTGCAAGCGAAGCCAAGCCAGATTTTAGCGTTTCTTTTAACCACATGCAAACTTATAACAACGTTAGACCAAACCAGTTTTCATTAATGGCGGGGGTTAGTATTCCAATTGCGCCATGGTCGGCAAGAGGCTACAAAAGCAAATTAAAAGCAAACGAGTTTGAGCGTGATGCTTTGCAATTACAAAAAGACAACCTCCAAAACAGCTTGCGAGGGATGATCAAAAGCTACGAACAGCACTTAGGGCATATTAGCGGAGAGCTCGAGACTTATCAAAAGCATATTATTCCTTCGTTGCAAAAAAGCTATGAGGTAATTATGCTGAACTATCAGGAAAATAAAAATGATTTGAGTGCCGTACTGAATAGTTGGAAGGACGTAAATGATGCGCAAATTGATTACCTCAATTTATATAACGAATATTTTAAAATGTATGTGGAGTATGAAAAGAATGTGGAGAGATAAGGGGTTAGTATTGAGTAGTGAGTATTGGGTATTGAGATGCTTTTCGAGAGATATAGGAGAAAGGAATAAAGAGCAAAGACGCTTTTTGAATGGTAAATCGGTTTGGGGGGATATTGAAGAAAGATTAAATTCTTTCCAAGATAGTTTTGAGCGACTTTTTAGGACTCCTTACTCCCTACTCACTATTCACTTAATAGCGGTCACACTATTCCTAGGCTCCTGTAATTCTGACGTGAAGCAATCCGCAGAAAACCAGCAATACACTTGTTCTATGCATCCGCAGATTGTTGAGAACGAACCGGGGAGCTGTCCAATTTGCGGAATGGATTTGACGCCAATTCGCGGTCAGCACCAAGCCACACATTCGGTGGACAGTCTGTTAGCGACTGGTAATAACAAAAACGCAAACACTGAAACGATTGTCGTGAGAGAATCCGCTTACACTCCGGAAATAAAGTTGAACGGAAGTATTACCTACAACACCAATCAGGTAAAAAGCATTTCTGCTAGGGTAAGCGGAAGAATTGAAAAAAGTTATGTTAAATATAGTTTTGAACCGGTAAAAAAAGGACAACTGTTGCTCACGGTTTACAGTCCGGAATTGGTAGCCATACAGCAAGAAATGTTGTTTCTAAAATCGAAGAACGACATTGATCTACTCAATAAAACGAAAACGAAGTTGAATTTATTAGGTGTTTCAAACCAGCAAATCAACCGGATTTTACAATCTGGGAAAGCAGATTACACCATAAATATCTATAGCAATTATAGTGGTTATCTTTTGAACCCTGATGCTAACACTGAAGGAAATTTACAATCGGCAAACAACCCACTGAACATTAAAGAAGGCCAATATATTAACAGTGGAGATTTATTGTTTAAAGTTTTTAACGACAATATTTTATGGGTAGAGTTTTATACAAATGCTTTAGAAAGTAATTGGCTTAAAAAAGGAACAAGGATTACGATGGATCTTGGAGGAAAAAAGCTTAAAACTCGTATTGATTTGATTCAGCCATTTTACAAAGACGACCAAAATTATAAGCTTATTCGAGTGGTAATCAATAATCAAAAGCAACAACATAAAATAGGAGAATTGGTAACTGCGACAGCAGAAAGTTCAGCCATTCAGGGTATTTGGATTCCTCAACAAGCGGTTTATCAATCGGGAGAAAAAAATCTGGTGTTCATTAAGAAAAACAACACGCTCCAACCAACTACAGTCGAAGTATCGGCGAAAGCGGGAAGCGATGTGTTGGTTGCAAAAGGATTAAGCAAAGGCGATGAAATCGCTAAAAATGCAAGTTATTTAACAGACAGCGAAAGCTTTATCGATATAAAATGAAAAACATAGTCTATATATTTTTAGTCGCTTGCGTATTTTTTGGTTCGTGTGGAGGTACTGAACAAGCAGACCACGACCATAGCAAATCAGAAAACGTAAAATACACCTGCCCTATGCATCCGCAGATTGTGGAAGATAAACCAGGAACTTGCCCTATTTGCGGGATGGATTTGGTGAAAGTGCAGGACAGCAATACAAACGAAATAATTTTAGATGAAAACCAAATTAGGCTCGCTAACATCAAAACACAGAAAATGGAAGCCGGTGCATATCAAAACAGTACGCTGTTAAATGCCAGAGTTGTTAGTAATCCGGAAAGTCGGTTTGTGATTTCGAGCAGAATAAACGGAAGGGTGGATAAACTTTACCAACGAGAAATCGGCGTAAGCGTTAAAAAAGGAACGCCCTTGTATCAGGTTTATAGCGAAGAATTACTGGCTTTGCAAAAAGAGTATTTGCTCAATAAAAAACTTCAGGCTGAGTTCCCAGCGGAAAATATTTACAAGAGACTGACGGATGCAAGTAAAAGCAAACTGCAACTTTACGGATTAAGCAATAGCCAAATCTCGCAATTAAAAAACGACAGTCAGCGGGCAAACATCACGGTTTATGCGCAGGAAAGTGGTGTTATTACAGAAATTGCAATTGCCGAAGGACAATATGTTATTGAGGGAATGCCAGTTTTTACGTTAGAAAACCTAACAAAAGTTTGGATTGAAGCAGATTTATATCCTCAAGAAGCTAGCGGAATTAAAGCTGGAGACGCTATTACTGTGTTAATTGGTGGAGAAGAGGTACAAACTAAGGTGGAGTTTTTGAGTCCGCAGCTCAACAGCAACAGCCAGATTTTAGCTTTACGGACCAGTATTGCCAATGCAAACGGACAGTATTTCCCTGGGATGAAAGCAAGTGTAAGATTAAATAGCAATATTGGGAAAGATGCGCTAACTTTACCGGTAAATGCGGTGATCCGGACAGAAAACGGCGCTTTTATCTGGGTAAAAAAAGGCGATGGATTTGTACGTAAAGCGATAGAAATTGCTTCGGAGAATGAAAACGATGTGCTACTAAAGACCAGCTTATTGAAAGACGAGAATGCCGTTATCAGCGGAACGTATCTTTTAGAAAGTGAATACAAATTAAGAACAGGAAAAAACAATTAATTAGAAACCTTTAAATAAATATCAAATGAAAAATTACATCATGGGCTTGGCCCTTACCGGAATGATTTACAGTGCTTACGCTTGCAATAATCCGTCTAAAAGCAGTACCGTCGAAGAAAATACAGAGGCAGTTGCTGAAGAAGCCCAAGTAAACCCGAAGTTTGCGGATGCAAAAGTTGACGAAGTTTATCAGCATTATATTCACTTAAAAACTGCTTTGGTAAACGAGGACGCAAAAGAAGCAAGCTCAGGTGCGCAAATGCTTGCTACCGCTTTAAAGGATGCTGGTATAGAGTCAAAAATTATCGCTGGCGTAGTTGGCGTTAAAGATTTAAAAGGTAAAAGAGCACAATTTAGTAACCTATCTATTGAGTTAGCAGACACTTTCAAAAAATCAACATTAGAAAGTGGCGTAGTTTATAAGCAATATTGCCCAATGGCGAACGACAACAACGGCGGCTATTGGTTGGCTAGCGAAAAGAAGATCCAAAATCCATATTACGGAAGTAAAATGATGGGTTGTGGAAGTGTGAAAGAGGAGATTAAGTAAGATTTGAGATATAAGATGTGAGACCGCTTCGCTGTTAGACGCTTATCGGTCTTATAAAAATCATTTCGATTTGGGGTATTCATTCGAAATGATTTTTTTTATACTAGCAAATTCCTAAGCCTTTTACCTTCCACCTTAAACCTTAAAAAAATTGTTTCAAAAAGACCTTTACGGTAATATTTTAAAAGATTTCTATCGCGGCGAACCCACCACTCAAGTTCTGCTTCATAACCATTATGGCGAAGCGGAGGACTACCCTATCCACATTTTTTTTCGTGATGAAGCTGCGATGCCCGAAGGCGAAACTATTGCTCTTAATTTATGTAAAGGAAAAGTTTTGGATTTGGGTGCTGGAAGTGGAAACCACGCTTTGGCCTTGCAAGCAAAAGGTTTTGAGGTAACCGCAATTGATATTTCTGAAGGCGCTTGCGAAGTGATGCGCTTGCGTGGCGTGGAAAATATAGTTTGTGCAGATGTGATGGAGTTTTCAGAAGAAAAATTCGATACGCTGTTGCTGATGATGAACGGAATCGGTTTTGTTGGTTACATCGATGATTTGAAACTGTTTTTAAATCACGCCGACGGTTTGCTAAATGAAGGTGGACAAATACTGTTCGATTCATCAGATGTGAGTTATTTGTACGAAGATTTAGACCGCACCGCTGATCCTTATTACGGTGAAACCGATTACCAATATGAGTGCAACGGAGAAAAAGGCGAATGGTTCTCTTGGATATATATTGATGAATGGACCATGCGAAAAGTCGCTAAAGAATGCAGCTGGGAGTTACAGGTTTTTTACCAAAATGTGAATGACAATTATTTGGGGAGGTTGACTAAAACCCACCGT
>JBBSTQ010000211.1:0-6047 GCA_038235745.1 Sphingobacteriales bacterium | reverse complement strand
ATCCCTGGGGTTAATCTTATACTACCAGATAACACGCTTACTTTTTCTCCATTAAGCAGTATCTCCCCATTTTCAACGTTTTTTAATGTTACATCTGCCAGCATATTCGCTGGAATTTCAAACGTATAAACCTGCTTATTTGAATCTGTCTTTTTGTAGGTAGCGCAAACCTCTCCATTTAAAAACGGAACTTTAATTTCGCTTTCCGTAAGTGTACTTAGTTGTGGTTTTATAGAAATAATGCTTCCGCCAGGTGTTTTTGGTTGAATGCCCCACATTAATCTTGGAATTGCATTTGCTGGTACTGCTCCCCATGCGTGGTTCCAATCAGAATTTGGCTTGTACTTCATGTCCCAAGCTTCCATGGCCATGGTAGCACCTACTCTAATCATATTATACCAGCTTCTGTCACTTGTGGAAGTCATTAATTTTAACGCATAATCTGCTTCGTTGGCTTTATAAAGTGCTTCCATTAAATACTGAGCGCCGTAAACGCTACAAGCCATTCCTCTACTTTTTATAAAATCAGCCACAGCTTTAATATTTGTTTTTGGTGCAATGTTGAAAGCCAAAGCAAACATATTCGCATGGATAGAGGAATGTTCCGTACCAATTCCATCCGTATAAACGCCTGTAGTTTTACTCAACATTTTTTGGTTAATGGCCGTTTTTGCTTTTTCAGCTTTCATTTTAAAGTCTGCCTCTTGCTTCGGCTTGTTTAAAATCTTAGCAAACTCGGCCATAATCTCCATGTTTTTTACATAAAGCGAATTGATTAAGGTATTGTAGTGCATAAACACAAACCCATCACGTTCGCCTTCTGCTGTAGCTAGTTTCCAGCCGGTATCTTTTTGCGCAGGAGGCCAATCCGTAATGTCTTTTAGTACCGTTGTACTGTCCTTAAAGCCTAGGTTCTTCATAAACGCTTTGGTCAGTTTAGGCGATTTAGTACTGATTAACCCATCCTCGCCAGCCAATTCCATTAAAGTTTTGAATTTCAGCGGTTCGTAATATTGCTCAATTAGTTTTGTGCTTCCTGTGTACAAATAATCTTGTTCCAACATTAAAGCCACATGCAATTGCCACTCGGTTGGCCAAGTTGGGTATTGCATAAAATACTCAATGGTGTTTTTTGCGATGGTATATTCCCGATCTGTGGTGTAATGACTTAATTGGTTGAGGTAAGCGTCTGCTTCATACGGAATTCGTTCTCTATCTCCATCCACGTAAACGCCTGTAAAGGAGGTCGCTTTTATTGTGTATTTGCACATTTCCCAAACCTGATTTAAGATATCATTAGAGCTATGGAAAGCGCTTGCGTTGTCATTAAAATAGGTGTGGTACCTTAACTGCGTAACATCTTCTCTCTTAATTTCTTGGCCGTTGCCCGATATTTCAACATAGCGGAAAGGCATTAAAACTGGGAAGGATTTTGGCATTTGTGCGGCCTCAGGTTTGGTGTTTCTAGTATCAGGTTTTAAGCTGATTTGATAAACGCTTTGCTGTGGATTAACTTCCAAAATTACATCCTGTGAACGGATAGCGCTTGTACCCGGTTTACTATTGATACTTCCATCGGCGTTAAGCTGTTCTCCCAGTCTGATGGAAATGGTTTCTGCTTTTTTTGTTTTGTAATTGAGTGTTAGTGTTGCAAAAGCATCTTTTCCGAAATCTAAAAACAGTTTCCCACCTTGTTTTTTAATTTCTAGAGGTTTTACGCTGTCAATTTGGAAAATACTAGGGTCGTTATAAAGTGTTTTATCTGCACTTATCTTAAAGGACTGTGCAACCGAATATTCGGAAGTGCGATTATCAGTATCCCAAATCCTTACTTTCCAATAATAAGTGATTGCGGGCTTTAGCGCTACTCCCTCGTATTTTATATTGTCCGTTTTATTACTCCTCACATCTTTAGAATCCCAAAGATTACCTTCATTCAAGTCCAATTTTTCTTTACTGCTAGCCACCAAAATTTGATAGCCTAATTGTTTTACTGCCATTTGAGGCACAATCCAAGAAAAGACTGGCTCATCATCTCTAATTATTGCGTTATTTAAAATTCGTTCAAAATTTACGGTCAAGCCGGATGGTTGCTTGCTATAAGGATCTTGATATTTCAGAATCAATTGCTCTAATTTCTTCCTGAACTCCGCAAGCTTGGCTTTATGTTTTGGGTCAGAAGCTAGGTTTTTAATTTCCATAGGATCTGCTTTTAAATTGTAAAGGTTTTCTATTGCCTTGTCATTTACGTACCTAAAATACTTCCATTCCGCTGTTCTAACTCCCTCGCTTGATGGTATCTCTTTGAATTCCCATAAATGCTCAATCAAAATGGTATCTCTTTTAAATTCGCCCTTTCCTTTTACTAAAGATTTTAAGCTTTCTCCATGCCAGCTAGCGGGTTGCTTTACGCCTGCATAATCTAAAATGGTTGCAGGTACATCTAAATTCAGCGCCATTTTGGTTTCATCATGGTGGTTTGGGTTGCGAGGATCTAAAATAATCAATGGAACCCTTAGCGAGTTGTCGTACATCAACCACTTACCTGCAAGCTGGCGTTCGCCCATAAAATAGCCGTTATCACCCATAACAATGATGATGGTGTTCTTGTCCAATCCTTTGGCTTTCAGTTGTGCTCTAATTTTGGCAATCTCATTATCTATGCCGGCAATCATGCGATAATAGCCTTTAACGCTGTGCTGATATTTTTCCGGATTATCATATCGCCAAGTCCAACGTAATCGGTTGAAGCCAATTTTTACAGCTTCGGGTAGTTCATTGAAATACTTATCATCAGCCAATTTAGCTGGGGGCATCACTACATTTTGGAACAATTTATTGTTTTCTTCTTGCCAAAAATATTGATCCGGTGCATTGTCTGCAGCGTGTGGTGCGCTAAAACTCAGCTGTAAGCAAAACGGTTTATTGGTTGGTGCTTTGTCAATAAAATCTAAAGCTTGTTGCCCAGTATAACGTGTTAAATGAACGGTATCCTTACCTATTTTTTTATAAAAATATGAAGTACTGTCTTCTGCATTTTTTCTGTCGTAAGAATCATAAGCGTCATACAATTTATCTAATTGCTTGTATTTTACGCCAAATTTTCCAAAAAAACCTGTGTAATAACCGGCATTTCTTAAGATCAAGGGATAAGCGTTTTGCATATATTCATCCCTAATTTCCGCACCTGAAAAATTGAAATTATGCGTACGCTCATACAAACCGCTAATAATACTCGCCCTACTTGCAGCACAAATTGGTGTGCTTGCAAAAGTGTTCTTAAAATACGTTCCTTCCTTTGCCAGTTTATCCATTTCTGGCGTGTGAATGTATTTATTGCCGGCATAACCTAAAGCATCCCAACGTTGGTCATCGGTTAAAATAAATATGATGTTCGGTTTTTTAGCTTGTGCAAAAGCATGAAAAGTGCTTGATAAGCAAATGAAAAAACAAAATAATGCAGTAAGATAATTTTTAGAAATCATTGTTTACGTTGGTTAAAATTTAATCTCAAATAGAGATTTTAAATTGGTTTTTATGAGTTGACATGAAAGCAACGGTTGATGTCGTCTATTTTGACATTATATCAAATGGTAAATTTCTTCATCTCTATTGTATTAAAACCATTTTTTTGCTGATTTATTCTCTTAAAAAATTCGACCAGCATGCGTAAGCGTTTCCCCTTTTGCTACCCATTTAGAAATATTAGCTGGTCTTTTGCCTTCAATCATTTTTTTGGTATAGGGCAAAGGAATTTTTAATCTATTGTTTAAATGGCTATAAGCAATTTCCCAAGCAGTTTCTCCTCCACCAAGTGGCGGTGCTATCCCACTTTTATCTCCTTTTTTTGTTACTATAAAACCGTCGCAGATATCTGATGGAACTTTAACGGCACCCGTCATCCAGCTTCCGTGTAACTCCATAAAATCTGTTAAACGTTTTTGTTCCAATGAAAATAAATCCACATTTTGCTGGTATGCAGTTTCTGCGGAATACATCATGGAGCTAAACCCTAAGTTCAAATGACCTAGATCTCTGCAAGATTCCATAGCCAAACCATCCACGTAGGCTGTGCTACTAGCGCTCTGTTTCCATATTCTTTCAGTTTCTTGGGTTGACTTTCCAAGTGTGTTAACGGGTTTGTCTCCGTCGGTTTTTTGGTAGATGTAGGTTTTTACCCTAAACTTCCAACGCGCTACCGCTTTGTCAAAGAGTGCTTTGTCATCCTTAAAAACGGCAATCGCAAAATTTGCTTCGATGGCCGATTGTATCCAATTATTTCCCGGCATGGTGTCATCCATTATGTATGGTAAAAACTTATCAAATAGCTCATTTACCTGATTCTCATTTTCTTTTCTCCAACCCGGGTACTCAGATTTTAACAGTTCAGCTCCGTTAGCAATCCAAGGCGCTGTCCATGAAACTAATAAGCGAGCGTTAGACGATGTGTTTTTTTGATAAGTACTTGCCCAGGCATCAATAATAGAAAGCGCTTTTTTTGCATATTTATCTTCATTGGTAAAGCAATAAATTAATGCATTGCAATAAATAGCCATTCCATCTTGCGCTTGTTGGTCGCAACCAATATTTGGTTTATTGTACGAACCACAATCCACAACTTCATACGGTTTAGCTTGATAATTTGGAGAGGAAAAAGGCGCATCTTTTAGTTGCTTAAAAGCGGTTTTCCAAGGTTCTTCGCCATTCTTTATTTTTTGTTTTACAAATAGTATTTGTGCTTTACTGTTTAGGATGCCAGGATGTTTGAAAACTGAAGTGCTTTTATCGCTTTCGTTTATTTGCAATTGCGAGTCAACAGTAGCGCTTGATTTTTTACTGGAGCAATTGATCAGTAGCAAACAACTAAAAATAAAAACGTAAAAGTATTTTCCTTCCATGTTTAACGAGTTAAGCCATTATTTAAACTTGAAATAATCGATATTAACAACACTTCCTGCACCTCCTTTAAAGATGAAATACAGATTTTGATTACCCTTTACGCCATTTAATTCACAAGCGAAATCTTGATATTTACTTAAACTACCTGTACTGTTTATTTGGCAAGTCCCAACCAAACGCCCACTTGCGGCTTGCGTTCTTACTTCGATAGTTCCTCCATTTAAACTGGCGACATTAAACATAATTTTACTTTTTGCTTTAATATCCTTTACATTCGGGAAATATAAAAAGTCTCCATTTTGAGTATTGCTCACAGAAAATCCGCCTGTAGCATTCTCCCGTTTGCTTACCGCGGAAGCTGCCATATACCATTCCGCCTCAATTTTATCCCAACTGGCGCTGTATTGCCCAATTCCAACGTTTCCGTGTTTATCCAAATAATTAACATCATCAACCAAATCGCCGTTGTCTTTGTAGTGCAGGTAATTTACGTAAGACTCGCGGTAACGGGCAACGTCTTTTCCTAAATAAAAGCTACACCAAGTGTGAAACCATTGGTTATTCCATTCAAAGAAATTGCCATGTGCCGCATTGTTTAAACCATATTCATTTCGGTTTGCAGAGTAACCCCGACGTATGTAAGGACCGTAAATATTGTTGGAAGTGGCATAACTTGTACCTGCAGAAAGGTAATAAACACCGTTTCGCTTGTGTAAATTAGGTTTGTCGTTTCCGCCGAAACCTTGGGCACTACCCGTTATTACAATTTTTTTAGGTTCCTCTGCCAAAGAAATCATATCCTCATTTAGCTTAGCAATCATAAAATAGTAAGCTGGATCTGCCGACCTAAAATGTCCGAAGGCGATGTAAGAATTTTTCGCTTTGTCATCATCGGTTAGTACAGTTGGGTCGTACTCTTTAATGGGTGTTAAGGTTTCTGGCAGAAATGGCTTTCCTAAGACATCTTTAAATGGCCCAATTGGTGTTTTGCCAACTAAAACGCCTGTATTTACATTCCCGTTAGAGAAGTAGAAATAATACTTTCCGTTTTTGTAAGCCATATCTGGCGCCCAACAATCATCGGATTTACCCATGTAGGTGCTAGACGGGTCAATGGTGGTTTCCAGTTTCCAGCTGATTAAATCTGT
>JBBSTQ010000210.1:0-6071 GCA_038235745.1 Sphingobacteriales bacterium | reverse complement strand
TCTTCAAAGCTTGCTTCACTGATACGATGGATAGTTTTGAAATGTTTCGCCAGTTTTTGCGCAACGGTTGCCCCTACATAACGTATTCCTAAACCAAATAATACTTTTTCAAAAGGCATCTGTTTCGATTTTTCAATACCTTCCAACATATTTTCAATAGATCTTTCCCCAAAACGATCTAGTTCTCGTAAATCACTTTCCTTATGCTTTAGCTGGTAGAGATCACTTATACGTCTTATTAATCCTTTTCTGAAAAGAGCATCAATAGTCTCAGCTCCTATCCCTTCAATATTCATGGCTTTTCGGCTTATGAAATGTTGCATACGTCCAACAATTTGTGGAGCACACTCTTCATCGTTTGTACAATAAAAAACAGCTTCTGCTTCTCGTCTAAGTAATATACTACCGCACTCAGGACAAAAGTCAGGGAATTCTATTTTCCGAGCGCCCGCAAGTCGTTTCTCCAGATTTACCTGAATGATTTTCGGGATAATTTCTCCACCCTTTTCTACTAAAACCGTATCGTTTTCATGGAGATCAAGCCGCTCCATTTCGTTGGCGTTGTGCAAAGTCGCTCTTTTTACTGTTGTACCAGCCAGCAAAACGGGTTTTAGGTTTGCTACCGGAGTAACAGCGCCAGTCCTCCCGACTTGGTAAGTCACTTTTTCTAATACGGTTTCAACTTCTTGCGCTTTGTATTTATAGCTGATGGCCCAACGTGGAGATTTTGCCGTGAAACCTAATTCTTGCTGTTGTGCGTAACTGTTTACTTTAATTACAATTCCATCAATATCGTAACTTAACTTAAATCGTTTATCATCCCATTGTTGAATAAATTCTAAAACATCTTGAATATTATTGCAGAGTTTGCTTTCTTCCGAAATTTTAAAACCCCACTCTTTCACCGCTTGTAAACTTTCCCAATGTGTTTTAAAAGGATTGTTATCGCTGTAAAGAAAATATAAAAAACAATCTAGCGGGCGTTTGGCTACCTCAGCAGAATCCTGCATCTTAACCGTTCCGGATGCAAAATTACGAGGGTTGGCAAAAGCTTGTTCTCCGTTTTCTACTCGTTCTTGATTCAATTTCTCGAAAGCCGCATGGTGCATAAAAACTTCCCCACGGATATCAAAATGGTCTGGAATGTTATCGCCATGAGCAACAGTTGGAATGGTACGGATGGTTTTAACGTTTGCCGTAACGTCATCGCCTTTAGTTCCATCGCCACGAGTAACTGCTCTAGAAAGCTTTCCATTTTCATAGGTTAAACTCATGGATAAACCGTCAAACTTTAGCTCGCAAACGTATTCAAAATTTTCGCCGATGGCTTTTTTGATTCGTTGATCAAAATCCAACAAATCCTGTTCATTATAGGTATTACCCAATGACATCATTGGCCATTTGTGCTGCACCGTTTTAAAGTTCTTGGTAATTTCTCCACCTACTTTTTGTGTTGGCGAATCTGGATTTAAAAATTGTGGGTTTGCTTGTTCTAACGCTTCTAGCTTTTTCAGTTTCTGATCAAAATCGTAATCAGAAATGTTAGGCATCGCCAATACATAATAACTGTAATTGTACTGTTTTAGCTCCTGCACTAAGGCATCAATTTTGGCTTTAATATCGTTTGCAGACATGGCAACGAAGATACATTTTTTGAAAACTTTAATCCTTTAATATGTGACAGTTTTTCAACCACATAGGAACATAGACATTAATTTTATAAAAGGTATTTTTAGCATAAAAAGGCAAAGTAACAAAGCTTCAACAAAAAATGTAGCCTTTGAACAGCTAAAACCTATGTTTCTATGTGGTTTCATTTTTTCTCATGTACTTAGCTTAAATCCCTAAAACCGACTTCAATTTTGGGTAACCCGTTTTACTAACTGGAATTTTTTGTCCAATTTTTAAAATCAATAGATGACTATCTTTTTCGTAAGCTTCAATTTTAGTTATCTGATCTATCTTCACAATATGCGAGCGGTGCACACGAACAAATAAGTTTGGATTCAAGTTCTTCTCGAAGAAAGCAAGTGTCTGATTTTTAAGAAACTCTCCTTCGGCAGTGTAAATTTTTACATAATCATCATCGGCAGTCATGTGAGTGATATCGTAAATAGAAATCACTTTAATTTTGTTGCCGAGTTTGATTACAATGCGTTCGTTTTGGGTTTGGCTTTGTGCAGAAACCGCTTCTACAATATTTTGAACAGGTTTATTTTGGTCGGTTTTATTTGAAGAAAGGAATTTATCCATCGCCTTTTTAAACCGCTCCTCGTTAAAAGGCTTCAGTAAATAATCAACAGCATTTGCTTCAAAAGCTTTGAGTGCAAACTCATCAAATGCAGTCGTGAAAATTATCGCTGGCAATTCATCCAGTAATTCCAAAAGCTCAAATCCTGTAATTTTAGGCATTTGAATATCTAAAAAAACCAATTGTGGCTGGTACTGATTAATCGCTTTTAAGCCTTCAAAACCATTTCCACATTCTTCTACAACTTCCACTTGAGGAAAGTCTAAAAGATATTCTTTGATGATGTTCCTCGCTAAAGGCTCATCGTCGATAATTAATGCTTTAATCATGTTTGTGGGATTATTAAAGTGCTGATGAATTTTCCATCTTGTTTGTTGATTGTTAACAAATCGGTGCGGTTGTATAAAAGCTGTAACCGGCGTTGTGTACTAGACAAACCGAAACCTGTGCCTTTATTGCTGTGCGACGTTTCAGAATCAAATGGATTGGTAATGGTAATTTGTAAATGTGAGCTTTGGAAACTCGCCGAAATGTGGATGGTTACTTCATCAAGCGTATCGTACAAACCAAATTTAATGGCATTTTCCACCAATGGTTGCAAGAGCATGGGTGGCAAAGTTTTGTTTAAAACAGTTTCATCGGCAATGACTTCCGTATTTAAGCGATTTCCAAAACGTACTTTTTCAATTTCTAGGTACAACTCTAAATGTTCCAACTCAGTTTTTAAATCGGTTAAAGCATCGTCTTTTCTTAAAGTTCCGCGTAAAAAATCAGATAGTTGATGTACCATCTTACGAGCTTCTTTGGGCTGAGTAATTGTTAAAGAGCTAATGGAATTTAAGCTGTTGAACAAAAAATGAGGTTGTAGTTTTTCCCGTAAGGATGCCAACTCAATCTCTTTGGTCAGTTTATCCGACTCGGTTTTACGGCGGGTAAACTCTTTGTTCTCTTCCTGATTATACCAAAGTATGCTAATGGTTGCCATGCTACCTATAAAGAGCAAAGCAAACATAAACCTAACAGGCAAAGAAAGCTGTAAAAAATAATGGTCAGCACCCGAATAAAACGACATGTTGCTAAATATCAGCGTAAGCGCATAAACATAAATTGCCGCCAATACTTTACACCAAATAATAACGAAGAGAAATTTGTAACCTTTTGGTTGGTAAAAAGAAAGGGTATTTGTGATTAACCAGCAACATGAAGCCAGCAGGATATTGGACGCCAGACTGTCGCCTATTGCCGTTTGCGTATCAATATGAAATAAAGTGAGCGTATAAAATTGAAATGCCGTGAACACCGCAATCAAAAAAAGAAACACCCACTTAAATTTACTGTTTGATAATGGTGATGCTGTCACTTAGTCTTGATAAATTGATTTTCTGTTTTTTAGTTGCATTGCCTTTGCCTGTACCAAAGCTAAGTATTGTTCGGCTTGTTCTGGCTCGGTAATTTTGTAATGAATTTCTGTACCATGAGCAATTTCGCCGATGTTTTGTATTTCTGTAACTGCAACAAACTTCCAGTGTACTGAGTGGTTATTGCTGTGTACAATTTCTTCTTGTTGCATTAAGCCGATTTGATGCGCCATTTCTAACGCAAGGTCTTCGTTTATGGCTTCTATCAGGCGTAACTGCTCATCAAACTGTGCATATCTACTGTCTGGAGTTTCTACTTTGAATATTAATTTAGCTACAAACCAATTCATGTTCTTACAATTTATTTAAAAATTACGAATATCTATTCCTCCAAAAATTGAAGTTCCTTTTATGACCAGCACCTTGCTTTTGTCGGTTAAAACCTGATTTAACGAGCGTTTATCATCAATTCCACCGAAGACAGCTGCCATTTCTGTAACCACCTCCCATGATGGTGGAACGATAATTTTTGTTCCTCCAAATATCTGCACTACATCCAAAACCACCACTCCTTTAATGTCAGCATGGTAAAAATTTAGCTCGGCGCCTCCCATAATATTGGTTATATCGCCACCTTTAAAATTTTTAGAAAGGATGCTCTTTTTTGTACCGCCAAAGACAGAAACGCTGTCTATATACTCTTCACCCGCAACGTGGTACTCATTTTTTTCTGTTGCAGGTTCTTCATTTTTTGGTGTTTCGGTATAATCGGTGTAAGCAAATTCATCTGGTTTTGTCTTATAATCACCAAAGTTCTCCCAGCGTTTATTTCGTTTGCAATCCCCTCTTTTAAAGCCTTTACCGAAAATGAAAAAGATGCCTAAACCAATTAAGATCAGTGGCCAAGTGTATTGTGAAACTGATAGCTCGGGCATTATTTTTTCAGCGAGAAAAACCGATCCAATAAGGATTAATATAATCCAGGCGTTGTTTCGAAACTGGTGCTTAACTCCGTTTGCGATACCGATGACAATCAATAACATTGGCCAACTGATGAGCCATCGTGGAAAGTCAACGCCCATTTGCTTTGCCAGCAATGCTAGGCCTATTAGTAATATTGCCGAACCCAGCACTTTTTTACCGTGTTGAGTAGGTCTGTTTTTTAAATCTTTAGTTTCCATTTCTTCTTGTTTTATGATATAAATGTAGGGGTTGTGGTTGGTTTGATAGTATGGTATTAGATAGATGGGGTTGGAAACTCGGTGAAATGGGGGGAATTGTCGGTGAAATGTTTTTTATGGAGGCTTGCTTGCATTTACGCACAAGGCTTTCCTTCTCTTATATCGGGCAAATGGCGGTCACTTTTTTTACAAAAAAAAGTGACTAAAAACTTTTACCTACGTTTTTGCGACAAAGGTAGTGCTATTATTTCTTCCCCAAAAACCCAAAACCGCAAAAATCAACGGCGAAATGGAAGGTATTCAATTTTCAGTACTTGGGCTTGATCGGATGGGCAGAACTAGCTTAAATTAGATTTTTTTTTTGAAGATAAATAAAAGCGACCAATTGAGATTCTCCAATTAGTTGTTTAAAAAATTATCAAAGGAATAATAATGAATGAGACAATCCTAATTTCACTTTAATAATTGTGATCAATTGTTTAAAAGACTATCGATTTTATGCTCAATTTTACTTATAAACTCTTGCGGGTTTTCTTTGTTAAAGGAAAAACTTCTGTCAACTTCAATTCCATTTTTATTGTAGAGAATGGTTGTGGGATAAGCATTTGACTTTAGAAGTTTACTTAATTGAGCCATTTCTTTTACTGAAGGAGAAAGTGAAATGCTGGTTTTATTATTATGTGTTTTTTCTTTAATTACATTCGATTTTGAGACCGCACACAAAACAGGAAGATTAATACCGTCTAATCCATAGGAGAGATACAAATTATGATAAATATTTAAAGAGTCTCCTGTGAAAAATTGGTCTATGTCTTCATAACTATTGGCTGCAATTGTTAAAAAGCAAACCTTATTGTTGTTTTTGTATTTATTATAAACTTTATTTAAAGATGGCATTTCCAACATACATGGATTACAGCCAATGAACCAACTATTTATTAAGGTAATTTTATTTTTACTTAAATCTTTCAAGTTAGTACTATCCCCATTGTAAAGCTTACCCTTAATTGCTGGCACTTGTGATACACTATTTGTATTACAACTTGTACTTAAAAATAGAAGTGTAATAAAGTTCAAATAAATAGCAACTTTCATGAATATGTTAATTTAAAACAACTTAGTCTGCCCTTTATCATCCAACTTAATATCATCTGGATTGGTAATTTCAAAATCTATTTTTTTAGCAGGTTTTGGGTTTGACGTAAAAGTTGGCTTTTTAGGTTCTTCAGTTTTTGGAACTTCTTTGGGTTTCTCTTCTTCTATTTTTGGAGAAGTAACCTT
>JBBSTQ010000209.1:0-6073 GCA_038235745.1 Sphingobacteriales bacterium | reverse complement strand
TCCGTCATGAAAAAGGAAACAGGAAGTTAAAAGCAGAAAAAAGCTATCAGGCAGATATGAGGTTAGGGTACAGTACCTTTAGCTTTGATGCAATCGTGAACATCTGTGAAAACTATATTCGGGTTTCTCAAACCTGCTAAGTGGAGTATTTCTATTGTCGTTTTGAGTTTGGTGGAAAATAATCTATTCCTCCACGGCAAAGGTTCAATCTTAAGAACCAGAACCTTCAAAGGATAATATATTCTTTTCAAAATTATTCACTAACTTTATACTATATACCAAAAGAGTTTTTAGTTTAAATTTCAATAGATGAGCAACGCTATAAAGTCAGTAATTGTTGGAACCGGAAAGTACATTCCAGAAAATATAGTCAGAAACGAAGATTTTTTATCTCATTCTTTCTTCGAGAAAGATGGCAGTCCGCAACTGCGCAAAAACGAAGATGCCATTAACAAATTTAAGCAGATTACGGATATCGAAGAAAGACGTTACGCCAATGTTGAGCATACCGCATCTGATTTAGCTTATTTTGCTGCAGAAGATGCGCTGAAAAGTTCAGGAGTTAATGGCGAAGAGTTAGATTACATTATTGTTGCGCATAATTTTGGCGATGTAAAAGTTGGAAGCAACCGAGCGGACATGGTGCCAACTTTAGCGAGTCGGGTAAAACATAAATTAGGGATTGCAAACCCAGATTGCGTAGCTTACGATTTGCCTTTCGGTTGCCCGGGATGGTTGCAAGGAATGATTCAGGCAGATTATTTTATTAAATCTGGCGATGCAAAAAAAGTGTTGGTCATTGGTTCAGAAACAATTTCGAGAGTAATTGATCCGCATGATAAGGACAGCATGATTTATGCCGATGGCGCTGGAGCAACTATTCTTGCAGCATCTGATGAAAATTCAAACGGTGCTGGCGTGTTGAGTCATAAATCACAAACACACACCGTTGATCAAGCTTGGTTTCTGCGGATGGAAGGCTCAAGCAAGCTAGACCATTCCGCAAAAGACGATTTATACCTAAAAATGGACGGTCGCAAAGTTTACGAATATGCGTTGACTCACGTTCCTTTGGTCATGAAAGCCACCCTTGAAAAAGCTGGACTTTTACCTAGCGACGTTACAAAGGTTTTGGTGCACCAGGCAAACGGCAAAATGGATGAAGCTATTTTAAAACGCTTTTTTAAGTTGTACGATATTGATATGCCACCGGCCAACGTGATGCCGATGTCTATTGCCAAACTGGGCAATTCATCTGTAGCTACGGTGCCTACATTATTAGATGTGATCTTAAAAGGAGAAAAAGAAAACTACGAATTGGTTTCGGGCAACGTAGTTCTTTTTGCTTCCGTTGGCGCCGGAATGAATATTAATGCAATGGTTTATAGGTTTTAATGAGATGTGAGACTGATTTGCGCTTATTAGATTTGAGACCGCTTCGCTGTTAGATATGAGAATTGAGACTGACTTGGCGTGGTTGCTATTGAGATGTGAGAACGCTTCGCTGGTAGATATGAGATGTGAGACTGATTTGCGTAGTTGCTCTTAGGAAGTGATTTGATTAGGGAGTTTTTATTTCCCACATTATAAGCGTCCCCCGGTGGGGGTGGTTAGCCGATTTAATCCAACTAAAAAATCTACAAAAAAAGGGGTTAATTTTTTCAAAATCAACCCCTTTCAAAATCTAAAACTCTTAATCTCTTCTACCAAACAACATAGAAGCATAATAAACCAGTGTCGCTAATGAAGATAAAGCGGCAACAACGTAAGTCATAGCAGCCCACCATAAAGCATCTTTTGCTTGGTCGTTTTCTACGCTGGTCTGCATAATTCCTTTTTGCGATTGCAACCAAACTAACGCTCTTTTACTGGCGTCAAACTCTACCGGCAACGTTACAAAACTGAAGATGGTTACAATTGCTAAAGCACCTACGCCAACCGCCAACACAATTGGGCTTCCGCTAAACATCATTAGTAAAACACCAATAATCAACACCCATTGAATTAGGTTTGATGCTACACCAACAATTGGCACCATAGCAGACCTAAATTGCAACCAAGAGTAAGCTAACGCATGTTGTACGGCGTGGCCACATTCGTGAGCAGCAACTGCTGCCGCTGCAATGCTTCTGCCATGGTAAACATCTGGAGAAAGGTTTACGGTTCTGTTTGCCGGATTGTAATGGTCGGTTAATTGACCATCTACCGAAATAATCTCGACATCATTGATGCCATTATCTGCTAGCATTTTACGGGCAATGTCTGCTCCGCTAAGTCCAGATAATAATGCGATCTCCGAATACTTTTTAAACTTCTTTTTAAAACGCCATTGCACCACAAACCCTGCTAACGCAATAACAACAAATAATATAATAGCCATGTTTTTTTCTAATTAATTTATAATGATAATCAAAAAGTAGTCCTTTCAAAAATTATTTGATATAAATTGCTAATCTCTGACTAATGTGGGTTTTAAACGAGTTCCGATGGCATTTTGATATAATTACAAAGTCCAAAACGTGTCATTTTGACAAGGAAGAACACAAAACCAGCCAATTATGCCAATGATTTATGCATGATATAATCATTCAAAACAAATTGGTGGTAGGGGATATTTACAGTTTCGGTAATTTGAAAGCCCAGTTTTTTGTAAAAATGTTGCGCTTTATTATTTCGGTTTACATTTAAAATTAGTTCGGTCGCATTTTTTGAGCGACAATATTTTTCCACCGCTTCCAACATCATTTTACCGCCACCTTGCCCATGCAAGTTTTGATGGATATATAATTTTTGAAGTTTAGATACAAGATTGTTAAAGTTGCTGATACTTGCAAAGCCTTGCGCCAAACCATCATGCTCTAGGATAAAAAAAACATGACCTTCCGCCACTTGCTGTTTTATTGCATCAACGGTGTAAAATTGGGCTAACATTAGTGAAATTTGCTCGTCACTGATGATATCAAAGTAAACCAAGGGCCAAATCTCATTCGCTAATTTGCTTATCGATTTTAAATCAGAGATTTCAGCAAGACGAACTTCCATCATAACTCTTCCGCGATAAAAATGAAAGAATTTTCAAAAACTAAACTAAAAAAACCATCTTTTTCGGTACGGAATTCTCCCGCTTTAATTTCTGTTAAACCAGATGTAGATAAATTTTCAGTGTAGTTTTCTTGCAATATATTAATGGATTCATCCGCCGTTTTCCATTTACTAAACCCTGATTTTACAGGATAAATCTTTTCATTTCCTTTAAAAATTACCAAATCAATTAAATCCACATAAAACTGGTATTCGTTAGCTTTAAAGTGGGTGCTAATGACATTCACAGCTGGGAAACCCTCAGCAATAAGATGTTTTAACGCCCCATCTAATATGGAATCATCGTAAGGAACAACTTTTACATGTTCTTGAAAGTACAAAAGACTGGGGTTTTCTTGCGCAAGTACTACATCCACTTTAATCCCCATCGAAATTACTTTTTCAAACAAATGCAAAGGAACAATAATTGTTGGCGACCATTCTAACAATTGCCCCAAATACTCTTCGTTAAATCCACTTAAATCAACAATTAATAACGCAGGTTCCTGTTTTTCTCTAACAATATGATGACTTGACATTTTCTCCTGTTTTTACAGATAAAGACTATAATGATGCCCAAAATACGATTTATATTCATTTAGCTGCATTGCTACAAAAGCCACGGTAGGCTCATACTTACACAACTGACAACCGCTAAGCTGCAGAACAATTTTTTATTCTATTATATTTGCTTTATGAGCACAACAATAAGCCAACTACTCCGAAATTTAAAGGACAATAAAGTACAGTTCGCAGATGTAATTGCAATGATTGATTCGCTTTATCACCATACGCCAACAGCTTTTAAAAACGGGGAAGCATTCAACGAGGCAAACCAAAACCAAGGTAGCGCAAAAGTATTTTACTTTGCCAAGCGAAGTGATTTATCAGCAGAAAACACACTTTTACTTTTTGCAGAGCATTATCAGTCGGTTTTAAATACGCCAGGAGGGATTGATCATCAAAATATTCGTCAGTTTATGAAATATGGCTGGGACGGGATAAAGTTTGAAGGGGAAGCGCTGGCGGTAAAGTAGATTCTAAGGAATACCCAAATTTTTTATCAGACGCCGTTTTGTTGTCCATTTTTTTGGCTGGCAATATCTTTCCAGAAGAATATTTCGTTATCTTGGGTATTCAATCTTAAGAAATATGTCCGGATTATTTTCAAAAGCGAAGAACATTTATCAATTATTAAAAACAGTAGATTTTAACCAGTTAGAAGCACTTTCTAAAAAGGTGGATTTGCCTAAAATAATGAATCAGTTTAGTCAGTTAGATGAAAATCAGCTGAACGGATTGATGAAAATGATGAGTAGTGGCAACAAGAAGAAAAGAGAGTTGCCACCCATCAACGGTGATTTTTATGAGCTTTCAGACTCGCTTTCGCCCGAAGACCGGGCTTTACAATTAAAAGTGCGGGCTTTTATGGAAGCGGAAGTAAAACCAATTGTCAACCGTTGTTGGAACAGAGCCGAATTCCCATTCGAGTTAATTCCGAAACTTGCCGAGCTGAATATCTGCGGTTTAACTTATGAAGGTTACGGATGTGCCAACCGTTCCTTTTTAATGGAAGGGATTATCGCAACAGAAATGGGCAGAATTGATGCATCTATCGCAACTTTCTTTGGCGTACAAAGTGGTTTGGCAATGGGTTCAATTTATATATGCGGTTCCGAAGAGCAAAAGCAAAAATGGTTGCCAAAAATGCAGAAGATGCAGCTCATTGGTTCTTTCGGGTTAACCGAGCCAGAAGTAGGGTCCGCGGCTGCCGGCGGTTTAACCACAACAGCCAAGCGAAACGGCGATACTTGGGTTCTAAACGGACAAAAAAAATGGATTGGCAATGCAACCTTTGCCGACGTCAATGTTATTTGGGCTCGTGATTTAGACGATAATCAGGTAAAAGGTTTTTTAGTGGAGAAAGGTAATTTAGGTTTTTCCGCAAAAAAGATAGAAGACAAAATGGCTTTGCGGATTGTGCAAAACGCCGTTATTACTTTGACCGATTGCATGATCAAAGAAGAAAACCGCTTACAAAACTGTAATTCGTTTAAAGATGTTGCCAAGGTTTTACAAATGACAAGGGCAGGCGTGGCGTGGATGGCTGTCGGATGTGCCAGAGGCGCTTATGAAAGTGCTTTAAAATATACCAGAGAACGTGTGCAGTTTGGAAAACCGATTGCTTCTTTTCAATTGATCCAAAATCATTTGGTAGAAATGCTATCTAACCTTACTGCTATGCAAACGTTGGTTTTTCAGCTTTCTAAGTTACAAGACGAAGGTAAACTAACGGATGAACATGCATCATTAGCGAAGGTTTTTTGCACCATGAAAACCAGAGACGTGGTTAGCAGAGCCAGAGAAGTAATGGGTGGCAACGGAATTTTATTAGAATATGATGTAGCCAGATTTGTAGCCGATGCAGAAGCAATTTACTCTTACGAAGGGACTAAAGAAATTAACTCACTGATTGTTGGTAGAGCGATTACTGGTTTTAGTGCTTTTGTTTAGGGAGCTCATTAGTCACTGGTCTATTAGTCATTAGGGCTTATTTAGGGTGTAATGTAGTCATTAGTAGAAGCATTGAATTGGTATTTACATTTCGTAGCACTGATCAAACATTACCGCGTCATTGCAAAGCCGAAGTGGTGGATTGACTGTTGGCGCTGCGGCAATCTGCTGGTTTCTTTGCACTGTCCCGTTTTGGTAATTCTAACCTGAGTTCTATTATTAGAATAGTTATTAGGGCGTTCCCCGATTGCATTCGCTCGGGGCAGGCAGGACGGGCTTTCCGTTACAATCTTTTCACTCTGAAGAAGAGTAAAAAGGATTTTCACTCTGAAGAAGAGTAAAAAGGATTTTCACTTCAATCCCTAACGCAAAACCTTTATGAATCAAGAAAAACTCTCTAAATAGGGTAGAAAGCTATTAATAATTGAACTCAGGTTTCTACGTAAAAATCGTTTCACGCTCCGTAGGTTACAGATTG
>JBBSTQ010000208.1:0-6104 GCA_038235745.1 Sphingobacteriales bacterium | reverse complement strand
TCTGCATGGTCAGAAATATACAAACTTTCATCATTTCCGTACTGCAAATTTTTCCAACCAGATGCAAACATTTTTACCACGCCAGTTGCCTTAAAATAACTATTGAAAGTTAACGGAGGCACCATATAAACCTGATTTTCTTTTATTTGTTTGAAAGCCTTACGGTCGTAGTGTTTGAAATTACCAAAATCAACACCGTGGTTTTGATACAATTGATGAACCGGGAAAATTGAGTAGTGTAGATGAACCTGTTTTTGCGGACAAATTTGATTGATCAACTTGGTTAATCTTTGCGCTTTCCCTAAACCATAAACGCCTAGTAAAATGTTAGTCGATATGTTATTTAGTTTCTCAATCTCGGCAATTGGATCAGGGTGTTTGGTTTCAGGGTTTGCAAAAGTAGTTTCTGTAATTAGAACGTCCGCTTTACAAAATTCAACCGGCTCACAGGTGTCGTCTTTCTGTAACTTAAAGTCGCCTGTGAACAAATACGTAGCTCCCAAGTGTTCCATCTTCACCATCGCGGACCCCAAAATATGCCCCGCCGGCAAAAATGTTAATGCTACTTCGCCAAGTTTAAAAGTTTGTTGATAATTAACGATATTAAAACTTTCTCCTGCTTTTTTTTTGAAGCGCAGTTTCATCAAAGCATGCGTAAACACTGTGCAGAAAATATTTTGGTTTAATGGCTTTGCGTGATCGCCGTGGGCGTGAGAAATCACCCCGTTCAACACCGGCACTTGTGGATCCAAATAAAAATCTCCGTATTTGCAGTAAAGTCCTTTTTCGGTCTTTACTAAAAAATCTTCTATCATAAAATATTTTGCGGGCGTTTAGATGCAAGATTCGCAAACTGCCCATGAAGTTTTAATACTTGTGGAATCAAAAATTCCTCATCGTTATTACTGATGTAAAAATTGGCTTTGGCTCGCTTATCTTGCTCACTCATTTGGTTGTTTATTCTATCGCGTACCTTGTCTGCCGTAACTCCATCCCTTTTCATTACCCTGGTAATCCTGCTTTCTTCTGTAGCACTTACCAAAATATTAAAGTCGTTTTTTTTGTAAGATCCACTTTCAAAAAGCAAAGCCGCTTCTTTTAAAACATAAGAACTTTTTTGTCTTGATGTCCATTCATCCTCAGCTTTAAAGACTGCAGGGTGTACAAAAGAATTCAGTAAAGCGAGTTCATCCGGATTGCTAAAAACTCGCCCAGCAATGTATTTGCGGTTGAGCGTTTGGTCGTTAAAATAGGCTTCAGCGCCAAAAGCTTTTTTTATTTGAGCAATCAGTGAAACATCAGCAATCATCAGCTCTTTCGCAACGTCATCCGCATAAAAAACTGGAACATTAAGCAATTCAAAAATTTTGCAGACTGTAGTTTTTCCGCTACCAATTCCTCCGGTTATGCCTACTTTCAACATTACTTTTTGATCATAAAGTTTACTTGCAACGGCGTGATGCTTCTAATTCTCGAAAACGGCTTTTTCTTTACAATTGTTACGGGGAGGGTATTTGACCCGTAATTTTTCCAAATATTCAAATCAACTACCGCATCAAAATCATCCTCCTTTATTTTTTCATAGTCTGAGAGGGAAACCATAAAATTGACTTTTACCCTATCGGGGATTAGTTTTACGTTGTAGTACTGCGTGTTATTGATAACCTTAATTGGGACTGAAAGTTGTTTTTCTGTAAACTCTTCCACCATAATTTTAACCTCCGTTAATGGCGGATAAATGGTAATGTTTGGTGCTTCGGCCGCTTTCAACGATATTTTATCAGTAATGGTACTGCTGATGTCTTCTCTTCTAAATGTATCTGTTGGCCAAAACGAGATGCGCTGCAGTGCCTCCAAAGGTCCAGTAACGGTAATTGAATCGGGCTTAATTTCAATATTTGCGGACTGTCCGTATTGTTTCACAAAACTTAACTTGCTGATCAGTTTTACAGCTACCTTTTTGACTTTCCGGGTGGTAAAATCAAAATACAAAGTATCTGGCTGCACACTGATTATCTTTTGTTCTGACGAGTAATAAGCATTTATAGAACGTATTTGATCGGTAAATGTGACATAGTTTTTTTTGCTTAATGATTTTAAATCGACCCGTACATCTCTTGGAAGAATTCTTAAGCGAGTAAACAAAAGTTGCCAGCCGGTGCCTTGTACAGTTAAAAGTACAGTATCTGATTGCAAAGGATTAAAAGCCTTATTTACCGGTAGATTTTTGAAATTTACCGTTGTTTTTACCTCGTACTCATACTTGTTAGATAAAGAAAAAAACATCCAAGCAGCTACTGCTAAAATCAGACAAGTAAGAAATATGCTGATTTTACGCCTTTCAACTGCTGTTAATTTAATTAGAGCCATGCTTGGTTTTTAAACAAAAATACTAAGGACCAAAGTAAAACTAAACAAAAAAATGCCGTTTCTGATTAAAAAACGGCATTTCCTTGTTGCAAAAAAGCATTTATGCGTTTAAAGTTTTAGACGAATCTAAAGAAACCGCTGCCTTATCAAACCTTATTTTACCGCCACCTTCAGTTTCTACTAAAATAGTGGTTTCATTCATATCTACAATTTTACCGTGGATACCCGCCGTAGTAATAATCTTATCGCCTTTCTTCATCTCGGCTATAAACTTTTTATGGTCTTTAGCCTTCTTCATTTGTGGCCTAATCATAAAAAAATAAAAAACGACCACAATTAAAATCATGGGTAAAAAATTCATGACTTCTGCTGGCAAAAACTGTAACAAAACAAAACTTAACATATATATATAATTTACTTATTTAAAACTTCTCCAATTAAATGCACTTCTGTATTCTGCGGAATGGTGTTAGCTACAATAGTAACCACTTTATCTTGCAAACCTTCTTTTCCGGTGCTATTAAAAGTTACTTTGATCACACTTGACGCTCCAGCTGGAATTGGGTCTTTTGAAAACACAGGAACTGTGCAGCCACAAGTAGCGGTTGCTTCCTTAATAATCAATGGCGATTTACCAGTATTCACAAAATTAAAATCGTATGATACACTTTCGCCCTGCTCAATTTTACCGAACTCGTAAACTTCTTTTTCAAATTTAATTACAGGCGCCTCCGCTGCGTCAACCTGTACGGTCTCGCTATCTGTTCCGACTATATTTTTTACGTCGGAATTGTTGCAGGCACTAATTGCCAAAACAGCGATTAATCCTAAAATTATTTTTTTCATATCGTTTTATAAAAGTCCTCTACCGTATTTCCTAATCTTTCCTTCGGCTTTTAAATCGTCTAAAATTTTATCTAAAATACCGTTGATAAACGAGTTGCTTTTTGGTGTGCTAAACTCTTTCGCTATTTCTAAATATTCGTTGATGGTAACTTTTACAGGGATGCTTGTGAAATAAATCAACTCTGCCAAACCCATCTTCATTAAAATGATATCCATCATCGCAATTCTTTCCGCATCCCAATTCTTGGTTTTTGCACCAATCAGTTCTTGAAACGTACTATTGTGAGCTATCGTCTTTTGATAAAGATCTAAAATAAACTCTCTGTCTTCTTCCCAGTTCGCACTAACCTGCGCTAATTCTTTTTTGCCATCATCAGAAAAGTTCTTTAGTGTTTTGGCAATCATCGCTTGCAATACATCCTGATCTACTTGCCAATTGATATGCTTTTCTTCAAATGCCTGCTGTGCTAATGTAGATTTTAAAATTACCTTTTTAAAGATAAACTTAATCAAATCCTTGTCACTATGTAAGTCATCATCGGTTTTTAGCAGGTACTCTTTGTACTCGTTGCTGTTGCGGAGGGTGTAAAATAGTGATCTCGCCAATTCAGGGTCAAAACTCCAAGAAACTTTATACTTTTTTACCGCATCTATATATGCGTTATTGTTGACTAACAAGTTGATAAACCTATTATCCAACACCTTCAGGTTTGCATTTAAGTCGTCTTCTGTTGGCAAATGTTTGTTTGAACGGTCAATTGCGTCAACGTCTGCATATTGGATTGTATCAACAATTAATGACAGTAATGAAATATACATTTCAAAAACTTTGTCAACGCTGGCTAATAGGTTTTTCTCTTGCAACCTAATATCTTTTACCTCTGACTGTTGGAATGCATAAATAGTTTGCATTACCTTAACCCTTAAGTGTCTTCTGTTTAACATTTTTAAAGAACGATTTGGCTGTTGAGCCGATTATATTTATTGTAATTAAGTCCGAAGTTTTTAGTCCACTGTCCGCAGGCTGAAACCTCATGTTGTTTTTGTAAAGTCCGAAGTTTTAAGTCCGTTGTTTGCCCGAGATGTTTATTGTCTTTTAAATTGCCGTTTCAGTTGCCATCCAGACTATTGACCATTGACCATTGACCATTGACCATTGACTAAACTAAAAACTCCCTTTTATCTTCTTAATATCTGCAATTCTTTTCTCTGCGATTTTGTTTGCTGCAACGTTAGTTGGAATGTTATCCGCTTTTGATTTTTTTAGCACTCCACGAGTTGCTTCGTAGATGTTTTCTGCCAACTGCATGGTGCGTTTTTTACTGTAACCCGCCATTTCAGAATAGCAATTGATTAATCCGCCTGCGTTAATCAAGTAATCCGGAGCAAACAAAATTCCTTTCTCCAATAATAATTGTCCGTCAGCTTTTTCATCCGCCAACTGGTTATTTGCAGAACCTGCAATAATGCTGCACTTCATTTTAGCAATGGTTTCTGAATTTACCGTGGCCCCTAATGCACAAGGCGCATAAATATCAAAATCTAAATCGAAGAGCTTGTTGTTGTTCACTACTTCTGCACCGTATAGTTTAGCTACTTTTCGCAAGCCTTCTTCGTTAATATCGCTCACGTAAACTTTAGCGTTCTCTTGCCTTAACAAGCTCACTAAATGTTCGCCCACGTGGCCTGTTCCTTGTACGGCTACGGTTCTTCCAGCTAAACTATCTGTACCAAAAAGTTCTTTTACAGATGCTTTGATGCCCATAAAAACTCCTTTTGCGGTTACTGGAGAAGGATCTCCGCTACCACCAATAGATTCTGGAACACCGGTAACATATTTGGTTTCCATACGGATGTACTCCATATCTTTTGGCCCGGTTCCAACTTCTTCTGCAGTGATAAATGAGCCGTTCAAGTTTTCAATAAACCTCCCAAACCTACGCATTAAAGCCTCTGATTTATCTGTTCTGCTGTCGCCGATGATGACTGCTTTTCCGCCACCTAAATTTAAACCTGTAATTGCCGCCTTATAAGTCATGGCCTGCGATAAACGCAAAACATCATATAATGCTTCGGCTTCTGTAGTGTAAGACCACATTCTTGTTCCACCGATTGCTGGACCCAAAGTAGTGTCGTGGATTGCAATAATCGCCCTTAGCCCTGTATCATCATCCTTACAAAAAACAACTTTTTGATGCCCCATAGCACCAAGTTGATTAAATATTGAATTTTCTTCTAACTGGATTGACGACATATTGTGCTGAAATGCTATTATGGTATTTGACCGCAAAAGTAGCTGTTTTTTTTTAATTACCACGAGTTTTCAGCTCTGATGTTGCTTAACTAATTACAATTCCCTTTTGTAATTAAATATTTTAGCAGTTACGCACAGGCCTGCCTGCCCTGTTGCCGGGAAATTGCCAACGTCTCAAGTAGCGAACGTCGCCATGTTGAGGCTCAAGCATAGTTACCTCTACAAGCTTACTGACAATTGCTTAACACATTGGAAACAATATTCTTCTCACTTATTCGGTAGTTATGCAGAAAACGGTAAAATCCCTTTGCAGGTGATTCATTATCTGTTAATTAACGTAATTAATGAACGCTCTTATTGTAAAGATTCCCTAAAATCTTATCCCCGCTGTTCAATAAACTAACATCCGCAAGGTCTGTAAAATCTAGTCTTTGCATATCAATAAAGCTAAAGCATTATTTGTGTAACCACGATAGGATAGTTATCGGGAGGCAGCGCAAAAAACACAAGCTAAAGTAGCTCATCCCGATAGCTGTCGGGTTAGAGCAAAACCTTGCCAAGGTTGGGTTCGCAAGTTCGAATCTCCTCTTTCGCTCTTCTTATAAAACGCATCAGCACAATCTCTTCCCTTTTT
>JBBSTQ010000207.1:0-6155 GCA_038235745.1 Sphingobacteriales bacterium | reverse complement strand
AAGCGCTTAAAATTTACTCTTCGTTAAGCGATGATTTTCCTTGCCGAGCGATGGATTTAAGTAAGCAAAAAAGCAGTATGATTTTGGGAGAAGGTGCATCTTGCTTTAGTTTAGAGGCAAACCCAGAAAACGCAATTGCCAACATTACCGGCATCGGTTACGGTACAGAAATCATAAAAAATGGAGCGTCGTTATCGGCAGAGGCTGAATGTATGCAGAAAGCGATGACGAAAGCTTTAAAAAACCACGATATTAATAGTATTGATGTGTTAATTATGCATTCCCCGGGAACTGTTTTGGGAGATAAAGCCGAGATGCGGGCTATTGAATCTGTGTTTGGCAATACCCTTCCACTTTTAACTTGCAACAAGTGGAAATTAGGACACACTTTCGGCGCTTCAGGCGCTTTAAGTTTAGAAATGGCGCTTTTGATGTTGCAACACAATCAGTTTATCGCACCGCCATATCTCGAGTCTCAACTCCAAAATAAGGACATCAGAAAAATAATGATCAATGCTGTTGGTTTCGGTGGAAACGCTGCGAGTGTGATTATTGAGAAAGCGGGTTAGGTTTTTTGAAAAAACAGTTTTAAAGCTAATCAGAAACACAGATTGGCGTAGATAGATTCCACGGACAAAACCTGCTTTTAGTGTCTTAAACCTATTTGTGAGATGTTTCACTAGCGTTCAACATGACGTCGTGGCTACCGTCTGTCGTTTCAAAAATCATTTATTCAGTTTAACACTTCTTTTCTATCCCACAAAAAAAGTCCCACCGAAGCAGGACTTTTCAAAATCTTAGTTATAAAAACCCTAATTATACACCTTCACGATAAAGATGTAATCCTGCATTTTTTTAATTTGTTGGGTACGGTTTAAACCAGCCAATGTATTCTTCTTGCCAAGTACTATTTTCTGTTTCAATGAATCTTGCGGAATGCTGTTCACTGCTCTCAATAAAAAGTTAGATTTTACAGCAAAAGCTGCTCCATCGGCCTGTGTTTGTTTACCACTAATTATTCCAATCACATTGCCTTTAGTATCCATCAAAGGACCACCAGAATTTCCCGGATTAACCGGAATAGATATTTGGTAAGCAATTGAATCTCCAGCAAAACCGGTTGAAGAACTCAAATAACCTTTACCATAAACTACATCATCCTTTGGGTATCCTATCGTATAAACATCTTCCCCTAAATCTGCATTGGTTTTTTTGAATGTGTAAGGTACGGCAGACAAGTTTTTGAAGGCTTCATCCTTTATATGCAACACTGCGATATCAAACTCTGGGTCAATATAAAGCGTTTCCACCTTAAAAGATTCTCCTTTGTTATTTTGAACATAAACAGAATCCGCACCTTTAATCACATGATAATTGGTTACTAAATATCCATTCGATGAAAGCGCAAACCCAGTTCCGCTATATTGGCTAACGTCTTTAGGTTGCTTGCTACTTTTGATATTTTTGATCAAGTCTGTTTGCGAGCGTTTGATGTTCTCCATATCGCGTTTCAACTCGCTGTAGTTAGAACCTTGCTCATCGTTATTAAATTGACGTGTGGAAAACAAAGTAATCAAACTCATGAAAATTGCTACAGTTGCAGCAACCGCCAAACTTCGTTTGTGCTTAACCCAAATTGCTCTAATCAATGTTGGGTGCTCTTTATGCTCTTGTACCAACCCCTCAACGTCCATATCGTCATGAATTTCATTCATGGCGAATCTTAACGCTTTAAGATCTCCAAAAGATTTAAGCGTTTTCAAAAAATCTAAATGCGCAATCACTTTTTGTTCTAAAATTGCATCAGACTTCCTCTCCTCGTCAAAAGATATTGCTTCATCGGCAGTCATCTCTTGGTAATAGTAAGCTTCAATCCTTTTAATTAAATCAATTTCGCTTTTCATATCTTTTAATTTTGACTAAAAAATAGTTTTTTTAATCTTTGCAAACACTTGTATTTCTGCGTTTTAGCATTATCTGCATTGGTATAACCAAACTTTTCGCAAATATCTTGCATGGATTTTCCGTGGATATAAAAATCCTCGATAATCGTTTTACAAGGTTCGCCCAATTGGGTTAACGCACTATTCATTAAAACAAACTGCTGATCTTTCTCTTCGTGAATCGCTAAATCAGATTCCACTTCAAAATGATCTTCATAATCTTTAATGTTTTCACTAAATCTGCTTTTATGACTTAACTTCTTTAACCAGAGCCGTCGGCAAACAGAATATAAAAAAGTCTTTAGTTTACTGGTTAATTCAAAATCTCCACTTTTAATCTTATCATGAAGTATAATTATACTTTCCTGATAAACATCTTTAGCATCATGCTCGCTACCACTGTTATTGATGATCAATTTTAAGATCATTGGGTAATAAGCCTTATATAGATACTGAAGTGTGGAAGATGAATTATTAAGTACACCTAAAATAATTTCATTATCTGTTGGTATTGAATGATTTATCTTCTTGCTCACTACTTAATACTGTTTTTGCTAAATTGTAACCCTTAATCGGTAAAAAAAAATTAATTTTTACATTACTGAAAAGGCAACAATTTACTTGATTTTTAGCGCATTGCAATTATTTTAAAAAAAATGATTTTTTTTTTTAAGGTTACTGGGTTACCTTTTTAAGTTTTAGGTATAAAGAGTAATTAATCACAAAATAAAAGAAAATTTTAACATGAAAAACTTATTCAAATTCGGATTTTTCGCATTAGCAATCTCTTTATCAGTTGTTGCTTGTAATTCAAACAAAGCTTCTGAAGAAACTGCTGATTCAGCTTCTATGGATTCTATCACTGTTGACACTGCTGCAATTGACACAGTTGCTGGTGATTCTTCAATGGTTTCTGTTGATACTACTGCTGCTCAATAAGATAAAAATCTTAAAGAATTGTAAAAGCATTGTCCGTTGGGCAATGCTTTTTTGTTTATAATGTTTTTATTTGACCGACGACTAGGTTAAAAAGGCATCCCAAGTTCGTTGTCTTTTTAATAGCCCTCATATTTTTTCAACGCAAACAACGTTCTATTTTTTTTACATTTGTTTATCACCATATCTCATCACGCTTAAATAAAGTATTAATGGCAAAAACGAAATATTACTTTAACTCCCAAACTCTTAAATATGAAAAGGTAAAATTAAGCTTGGGTCTTAAAGTTTTAAAAGGTTTAGGCTTTTTATCAACCGCTCTGGTTTTTTCGTTCATCATCATCGCATTAGCATATACTTTTTTAGATTCCCCTAAAGAAAAACAGCTCAAACGAGAAATAAGTTCTTTGAGTTTACAATATAAAATACTACAATCCCGATTAAAGCAAGTGGACGTGGTAATGCAGGATTTACAAGAAAGAGACGATAACATTTACCGAGTGATTTTAGAGGCAGAACCGATTCCGATTGATGTTAGAACCGCAGGTTTTGGAGGCATTAACCGTTATAAAGCACTCGAAAATTATGATTACAGTAGGTTAATGATTGCAACAACTAAAAAGTTAGATGTTATTTCTAAACAGATGTATGTGCAATCAAAATCTTATGATGAACTAACCAAAGCGGTACACTCTAAAGGCAAAATGATGGCCAGTATACCAGCAATACAGCCTATTGACAGCAGAAAACTACGTTCGATTTCTGGTTTTGGTTATCGGATGCATCCCATCTATAAAATTAGAAAAATGCATGCAGGGATTGATTTTGCTGCGCCAATTGGTACTCCTATCTACGCGACAGGCGACGGAACGGTAATTGCTGCTGGGGTAGAACGTGGTTACGGTAACAGAATTATGATTAACCACGGTTACGGCTACACCACCAAATATGCGCACATGAGCAAATTCAAGGTTAGAAAAGGCAACAAAGTTAAAAGAGGAGATGTTATTGGCTATGTTGGGAATACCGGAGCATCAACTGGCCCTCACTGCCATTACGAGGTTTATAAATCTGGCAAAACCATTAACCCCATCAATTTCTTTTTCAACGATTTAACTCCTGAAGAATATGTAACGATGCTGGAAGTTGCATCAAGAGACAATCAATCATTAGATTAAATATTATGCCTTATAAAGAAAAGGAAATTCAAAAATCATATTATCCAATTGGAGAAGTGGCAGAAATGTTTAATGTAAACACTTCGATGATTAGATTTTACGAGAAGGAATTTGAGATTTTACAGCCGAAAAAGAACGCCAAAGGCAACCGCCTTTTTAGACCAGAAGATATTAGCAATCTTAAAATCATTTTTAACCTGATAAAAGATAAGGGCTTTACCCTACAAGGAGCTAAGGATTTTATGAAGAAGAATAAAAAAGAGGTTGATGAACAGCAAAAAGTAATTGAAACCTTGGAAAAAATAAAATCTTTTATGGTTGATTTAAAAGAACAACTTTAAACTCCGTTTTCTCCGCCACCCCCACCAATTAATTACCGCCGAATGGATGAAAATTGCAAAGTTTTATTTGTTGTCAACAAGAAATCTGGTAATCAGCAGAATTTTGTTATCCAAGACATAATAGTCGCTCACGCTAGTAAACACAATTATAAATTTAAGTTGTTTGAATGCGGCAAAAATATTGAAGCCGAAATAAAAAAATCGATAATTGATTTTTCTCCGTCTATCGTTTGTGCCGTTGGCGGCGATGGTACAGTAAACTTGGTTGCATCCATCATCCAATCTCAAAACATTTCACTGCTTATTGTACCTTTTGGTTCTGCAAACGGAATGGCTAAAGAATTGCAGATCCCACCCACTTTACCGCAATGCTTAGATTTAATTATCCGGGGAAAGATTCAGAAAATCGATTTACTCAACGTAAATGATAAAATTTCCGTCCATTTGGCCGATGTCGGAATCAATGCAAGGATTGTTAAGAGATTTGAGCAGGATGTAAATAGAGGCTTACTCACTTACGCCAAGCATCTTTTTTATGAAATCTTTGTACTCAAACGCAACCGCTTCAAAATCACGTACGATGGTAAATCGATAAATGTTAAGGCAATCTCATTAACGTTTGCAAATGCCACTAAATATGGCACAAGTGCGGTTATAAACCCTGATGGCTTTTTAAATGATGGCTTTTTTGAGATCTGTATTGTAAAACCTTTTCCAAAGTATCACGTGATTGGGATAGCGATTAAAATGTTTAGAAACACGTTAAAGTACTCAGAGTTTTTTAAAGTGATTAAATGTACAAAGGCGGAAATAACCTGCCTAAAACTAACTACTCTGCAAAATGATGGAGAAGTGATGGACAGAGTGAAAAATATCTATTTAGAGATTTTGCCGAATGCACTGCAAGTAATCATAGATCCTGATTTAGCGCATCCAACCCTCATAAATTAATTCTCCATCTTTATTTTTGGCGTCAACAATCAGCACTTCTACTTTCACTTTAAGATTATCGTAAACTTTTAGCTTAAAGAAGCCTTTAGCAGAAATTCCAAATCTTGAGTGTTTACTGCCCATTACATAAGTTGATTTAGAACCCGCACCACTTACAATGTAGTTGTTCTCGTATTTTTCGATAAGCTGCAAATTATGTTCATGACCGGCTGAGTAGGTTAATCCTGGATGCTTCCTAAAAATCGACTTTAAACGTTTTCTTAAGACTTTAAATTTGGGATGCGACAAATCTTCTTTTGCTCCGAAATACTTCCGATACATTGGTAATAAAGACCCAACAATTGGCAGAGGCAAATACGCATTCTTTTTATAGAGCGTAAACGGAAATAAATGATGCTTTATTTTGTACTTACCACCATGCAGTGAGTTACTGTAAATGGGGTAATGGCCAGAAACAAAAATCCTTTTGCTCTTGTGTTTTTCTAATAGTAGTTCTAGTTGTTTAAAAAAATCTTCTTCTGTTTCTTGCCCGCACCCAAACGTTTTTCCGATAGGCTTCACTCCGTTTTGAACCCACCACTGTGTATTGATCACAATTATCGCAATATTTTCATCCGCAAAAACTTCCGTTGGACCCGGGCAACCCTGTTCTGGGAAATACACTTTTTTACTAAACAAATCATTTAAGTAATCTTCCTGTCGTAACACATACGCTAATCCATCGCTTTTTCCTTTGTTCCAATCGTGGTTTCCAGAAATAAAAATCACTTGCCCCTTATAATTCTCAACCGCTTTGTAATGGGCTT
>JBBSTQ010000206.1:0-6171 GCA_038235745.1 Sphingobacteriales bacterium | reverse complement strand
TATTAAAGAAGACGGAACAAACAAAGAATACTTTGTACACGTTTCGGGTCTGGTTGACGAAATCAGAGAAAATGACGAAGTAACTTTTGACCTACAAGACGGAAAAAAAGGATTAAATGCAGTGAATGTTAAACTTGCTTAGGCAGGTCTCTTAATATAATCACATTTAAAGTCATCAAGCCATCGCCACAAAGCGATGGCTTTTTTTGTTGGTTATGTTTTTTGTCTTGTTTCAGCAGAATATGAAGAGAACTGCAAAGCAATCAGGATTACATAAACGGCAATTGTAAAGTGCTGGAAAACTAAAATAAGATTTAGAAGCTTAAACATCTCTTTACCTCGTTCGAAGGAAAGGTGGTAAAGCATATTTTTTTTTAACGGTATAAGAGAAACCGTTGAAAAGTGAAATGAACCCGCTAAACGCATTTCAACCACCGTAGTGCTTGGGGAAACTTGCAGCTGCTTCAAGCCAATATAATGTATTGTAACTAGTAATTTAAGAAAATAATTTCTCGTTTTTTTTTTAAAAGCTTAAACATTTACTTAGGTTTGAGACGCCCTACCCATACTGTTTCAAAAAAATAAATGAAATTAAAATACACAAAAGCTCATCCATCTGATGTTCAGTTAATCATAGATCTATTTTCAAATTTTCATAAGTTAAGCTCTGATTTAAAAGATGAATTTTATGAACATGCTATCACTTTGACACTGAAACCAGGCGAACACATTCTTTTTCAAGGCAAAATTTGTAAATATATGTACTTTATTAAAGAGGGTGCAATGATGGCCTATTCTGTCTATAATCACAAAAAAGTGACTACCTATATTTCTATAGAAAATGAATTTTTAAGTTCTTTGTCTGGTTTGTATGGCAAGCAACCGTCTCAAGAAGCTATTGTTGCTGTTGAGCAATCTACTTTGCTTGGGGTAAATACCGATGTTCTTTTAGATTGGTATGAAAGATTTTTTGAATTGAACTATATTATTAGACAGATTTATGAAGAATATTATAGAGACGCACAGGAAAGAGCTTATATTGTACGTGTTGGAAACGCGAAAGAGCGATATGATTATTTCATAAAATCAAGAGGCGGAGACGTAGAAAGACTGCCTGTTGATTGTGTTGCGTCTTTTTTAAATATGAAACCTGATACTTTAATTAAAATTAAAAAAGAAGTTGGACAGCAATTGAGCGATGAAGAGGTAGAAAAAATTGCTCATCAGATAAACACAGAAATCATTACTAAAGAACTTTTTAAACACCATTCAGTTACGTTATCTAATTTTTCTAAAGAAATTGGAATACCTTTTAAAAACATCAATGAAGTACTGAACTTTAAATATAAAACTACGTTTAATGATTTTATGAATAAGCATAGGATTGCTTATTTTAAAAATATGGTTAAAGAGTTTCAAAACTTACAAACTTTAACTATTGAGGGTTTGGCTTTAAAATCTGGGTTCTCTTCTAGAAGTGGATTCTATAAAATCTTCAAAAAGCATGAGGGAATAAGTCCGAAAACTTTTGTAGATAGTTTAAATACAAAAACATGTCTCTGACTTAAACCGAGACATGTTTTTTATTAACTGCTTGACGTTAATAACTAGATTTGCGCCAAATAAAGCGCACACTCTTTTTATTTATGAATTTCAGAAATTTAATCTATTCTACTACTTCAGCTATTGGATTGGTGATTTCTGTTTTTTACATCTTTCCTTTTTTAGGTATGGTTTGTCTAGTGCCACTCTTAATTACGTTCAACAACTCAACTTCTAAAGAAGCATTAACCAACACTATTTTATTTAACCTCATCTACTGCCTGTTTCTTTTTAGTTGGATGCTTTTTTCATCAGCTCAATTTACTGGAAGCATATATTATGGCTTAATTGGGATGTTGGTTTCTATAGCTATATTTACCGCCCTATTTACTTCTTTCTTTTTTATTTGGCATAAATTAAATAAAGGAAATCTAAATTGGCAAAGCATCGTCAGCTTATCCTGTATTTTTACGTTTTTTGAGTTTTTATGCGATCAAATTTTTAAAACCTTACCATGGTATAGTTTACACTTTGGCAATCCTTTAATCGGCAGTATATATACCATTCAATTTGCTGAGACTGGCGGTATTTATATCCTTACATTTTTCTTTTTTCTGATTAATGGAGCGATATCGCTCTTAATTGTGCAACGAAAGCGCTGGGCAATATCCGCTTTGCTTATTGTGGTGTTTTTCACATCCAATTATATCCTATATAAAACAACAGACCAATATCAGGGTGATCCTATAAAATTAATTTGCTGAATGCGAACGTTCTACCAAAGACAAATTGGGAAACAGATGGAAATCAGATTGTCGCAAAAATATTTTCTTTAAACAATCAGGCTCGTTTAAATCCTTCCGACTTTAATGTTTGGACAGAATCTTTAGTGCCTTGGACTTATGATAAAAATGACGATTTTCTAAAAGCTCTTTTGAAAAATTCTAGTATCAGCAACACCAAAACAATTTTAGGCATGAATACCAGCTATAATGCGAACACTGTTTTCAATAGTGCTTATGTGATAGAACCTGATAAAAATGTTATTGGAAGATATGATAAAATATATCCCTTGACGTTTATGGAAGCTCCGTTATCAAACAGCCTGGCTATCATGTTTGCGAACAGCGGGTTTAGTGTTAAGCCTGGCTTGCAAAATACGTTGATTGATACAGATAAAGGAAAAATCGGTATTTACATCTGTAATGAAGCTACTATTGCTAAAACCGCAACAAACCTTACCAAAGCTGGCGCAGGATTTTTAGTAAATATTAGTAATGACGGATGGTTTAAAGACACTTATATCACCACACAGCACTTTTACTACAATAGGTTAAGAGCCGTAGAAAACCGAAGAGACGTAGTTGTTAACAGCAATTGTGGCTATAGCGGCAAAACTACTGCTAATGGCGAAATTGAAAAATTTGACAAGAGTGTTTTTCCTGCTATTCACCAAGTCATCATTTATAGAAACCAATCTTCTACGCTTTATACTAATTACCCCAATGCATTTATAGCTTTTATATCACTTTTATTTTTAACACTAATTTTATTTAAACAATCATGAAAAAACAATTACTTTTTACCTTCCTATTTTTGACAATTACCAAATTAACGTTTGCAACTTTTACTCAAGGCAACTGGAGGTGGCGCAATGATGATGGAAATGAAACTACTGCCACATGGGCGGGCGCAGAGAACACTGCTATACAATTGAATACTCAAAACGATGTGTTGCGCTTAAGGACGGAAATAGGTGTCCCTATTTCATCCTATGGCGGAGCAACTGGTGGCTTTAACTATCAGTATAGTTTGGATGGAACTACTTTCACCGCCCTTTCAACCACTAGTGGTTCAAATGATTTTGTAATTGCAAGTACCAATTCAAATGTGATTAATGGTACTGCTACTACAAAACAATTAGCCGGATACTCTGATTTTAGTGCTTATAATTATGCGCCAGGACAAGTGATTGTAGATCAAAGCTCTGGAAGTTACACCACTAGCTCCTCAAATAATTTAGTTTATGAACATGAACTTGTAATATTACCCACCCAAAATATGCAAGCTGGTAAAACCTATTATTTTAGGATAGATGGCGGTGCAGGTTACCCAGTAACATTACCATCCATCACTACAGCATCCACTTTACCAATATCCTTTAAAAGCTTAACAGCTAAACCCCTACAAAATGGAGTTATTGTTTCTTGGAAAACAACTTCTGAGTTGAATAATAAATATTTTGACTTGCAAAGAAGCACTGATGGTTTAACTTGGGAAGTAATTGCCAAAATTGACGGTAGCGGAACCACAAATAAAGAAATTAATTATAGCTTTTTAGATAGAAACCCTATTAAAGGATTAAGTTATTACAGGTTGGCTCAATATGATTTTGATGGAAAATCGACCATTTCTGGAGTTGTTTCTACAAAATTTGAAATAGTTAACGAAGGGGTAAGCGTTTATCCAAATCCCTTTACAGATAAATTGACAGTAAGCCTAAATGGCTATAGCGGAAAAGTTTTTAATGTTAGTTTGTACAATATACAAGGCAAACTAATAAGCAGTAAAAAAATCGTTGCTGAAAATTCTGAATTAAAATTTGATTTAGATAATATCCAACCAAGCGGTATTTATTCGCTTCATGTTATTGGTAATAATTTAAACTTTTCTAAAAAAGTAAGCGTTAAATAATAATTTTATCTTCGCGTTTTCAAATAGCATCATGATAAGCTCATGATGCTATTTTTTGTTCTTTTGTTTTTGACAAAAAGCCTGTCGTTCATTTGAATTAACAGTTTTAATGCGGACATGCGCACACACTAAATCGTAATCTCATGAAATTGGCAAATAAAATACGTGGTTTCAGTTGGGTCAAGCTAACAGAAAGTAATTAGCAAGGTTACGAGCGTGTTTTTTAAAAAAACCTATTTAGTACTTGAAAAAATTTGTATAGAAAGAAACAAACTTTAACTTGAGAACGGAGCCCTCTCACCTTGGTTCCAGGTTACGGGCTGGCGACGCGAGTTGAGGCTACGTTTTAGTGATCAGCGCAATAACTACAATCGGACGCTCTCGCCGACAACATCTTGCTTACATAGTTTTAAGTGCTTTGCATCTCTGACTTTCCATGGAAACGCTGTTGCGCCTCATTTAAAGGATCAACAATTGGTAGAGTTCTTTGATTTTCGTTTTGATTGATCTGGGCAGATTTATTTTGGGAACTACGCTTTTCTTTCTCAACATCTGCCGGGTCGCCAAAGAGGTAGAACATTTTCTTTTTAAAGCCTTTCGCCCGACTAACATCCTTCCAGATATCAATAACCTCATGAAAATTGACATAAAATGGATTTCCTTTCTTCTCTAACTTATGGGTAAGACCGTAAATCACTTTTTCATTTTCTGGCTCGTAAGTACCAAACATTCTGTCCCAGATAATAAAGGTAGCTCCAAAATTCTTGTTGATATATTGTTCCTGTGAGCCGTGGTGTACACGGTGGTTGGATGGAGTGGCTAGTATGTATTCAAAAAAGCGAGGTAATTTTTTGATGTATTCTGTATGTACCCAAAACTGGAACAGCACCGCAACTTGATTGGCCACAAAGAATACCAAGGGATGAAACCCAGAAAGCGCAACAGGCAAAAAGAAAACAATTTTGATATGTTGAATCCAGCTTAGTCTAAAAGAAACAGTAAGGTTGTAGTTTTCGCCACTGTGATGTACAATGTGAGTTGCCCACCAAAACCTTTGGTGGTGAGATATTCGGTGCGACCAATAACTGCAAAAATCGAGGAGGATGTAACAAGGGATGATGGTCCACCAGTTTAAATGCATTCGCCATGGCAACAGGTTATAAATCAAAACGATAAGGAAGAAAAGACCAAATTTTAGTAAAAATGCAATTAACACATTCCCTATCCCCGTAAATATGGAAGCCATTGTTTCTTCCTTGTTATACATATCACGGTGCTGTTTTTTAGCTACAAACCATTCGATAAGCACAAATGCAAACATAACAGGTGCTGCCCAAACCAAAATTTCTGGTGCTTGGGTGCTTAATTGTTTAAGGGTGTCTAAGTCAATCGGCGATGCACCGAAAATATTGTTGATCATAGATAAAAATTATTATTCGAGAATTGATGGCGTAAACCACAATTCTCTTGAATAGCTAAAATGGTAAATTTATGACGATTGTGTCGTCATGGTAAATGTTAAGAAGTTACTAAGATAAATAAATATATGTGGGATTTAGAATTTGGCATGTCGTATTTCTGAGGAACTATAGCATTTGATTTAGATAACGCAGTGGTGGAAGATAAGTTGTAGCTGATTTGATTTTAGAGAGAAATCCGCGTGGAAGAAAAAATATATTTATAAGCTCAATTTAGCGAGTCAAATAAGAAGCAAATCTCCTTCAAACGATGGAAAAATCAAATTAGGGGAATTTAGACCCATCTACGCAAACATCTTAAGGTAGTTAAGCTAATGCAATGCCACCTAAAATGAAAAATAGTTATGAAGATATAGAAATTCTATTTTCTAACTTGAGCTCAATAGGCACTAATACGCTGTATTTAGTGATAACCTTAGCATAAATATCTACTTCGTCACTTGTCGTCGATACAGTT
>JBBSTQ010000205.1:0-6222 GCA_038235745.1 Sphingobacteriales bacterium | reverse complement strand
GTTCTGGGAAATCTAATAATATTTCCTCTTTGCTCATCCCGTTTGCGAGCCAGTTTAAAACATCATAAACAGAAATCCTTGTGCCCATTAGTATGGGCTTTCCAAACCGTTTGTTTGGGTCAATTTTTAGATGTTTCTTGTAGTCGACCACTAGTTTTTTATCTAAAATACCATTTTTTCTTAATCAAGAATAGGTTTTGTTCCATATTGAAATTTTTTAAATGTGTTCAGCCACCGCTTGTCATTTTTTCCAATAACAATTCTGGTAAAATAATTTTCACTTCTTCCTCTTTGTCCTCCGCTTTCCAATATACGGTAAAATTTACCGTCGCTGATTTTAGTGCAAAACCTTTTTTGTGCAATTCTGCCAACTCATCCAGAAACTTTCTCGAAAACTTTAAAACTAGTTCGCCACGGTTATTTGCACATCCATCATCAACAACTTTTAAGGAATCTCCGCTGGTTAATTCATTTATTCGTGTTTGCACATATTCAAAAAACCCTAAGTTTATATCTTTATGAGAAAGGTGCATTGCTAAACTGTTTGGCGACTGAAACATCTCATTGTTTTCAGTTCTTTCTAAGTTTTCGGTTGCTAATTTATCAAGATAGTTTCCATTTAAATGAATGGTTAAGTTTTGCTTAGCCCTTGTCATTGCTACGTACAGTTCTCGTTTCTTCTCATCTGTACCTGCGTCAAAGTTATCGAGCATCAGAAAAACGTTGTCAAACTCTTTGCCTTTTGCCTTGTGTATTGTTGAAACAAAAATTGTTTCGCTGTTATTGCTGATAAAATCTTCAAGTTTAGATTCTTTGATAAAAACCTGAAAATCTGATTTAAATTTGCGTTTTGCGTTTGTGGCTTCGAAATCTTTTATTAGATTTTTACAGATTTCAAATTTTGAGCTTTGCTGATATCTTTCTACCAATGTTCGCTTTGCTTTATTCCAGCTATCATCGCTAATTGTAAATACGCCATCGTTCAATTCCAACTCATCTAAAAAAAAACGAACTTCTGCCATGTTATACAGGTTAAAGCCCTCGTTCGATTGAATCAATTTGGCTTGTACTCCTTTTTGCGTTAAAAGTCCGGCAATTTGAAAGGCATGATCATTTTGATGCGTAAGAATGCAAGTTGTGCCAGAAAGATCTGTCGCTAATAGTTCATCAATCATGGGGACAATAAGATTGCGACTTTTGTAGTGAACAATTTTTATTTTTCCATTATCAGTTTGGCTTGCTACAATTGGGATTTGTTTTAGACGGTTATTAATCGTTTTTAAAAACTGATTAGTGAACGAAACTAAATTACTTTTGCTTCTGTAATTTGTAATCAATTCGTATTTGATGGCATTGTTTTCGGTTATAAAATCAATAAGATGTTTGGAGTTTGCGCCACGCCACTGGTAAATATTTTGGTCATCATCGCCAACGGCAATTACTCGCATGTCTTCGTTTTTTTTCATCAGCGTTTTCATCAGCTCAAACTCATCAGCATCCATATCTTGCGCCTCATCAACCACTAAAACTGTTTTGGTAATCCTACTGATTTCAACATCGTTATTTCTGATTTTTTCAACGGTTTTTTTAATTATTGATCCTGAATTGGTCAACGTTCCAACTTTTCCTAATAAATCAAAGCAATACGAATGAAAGGTTTTTATATCGATATAGTACGCAGCGTTTCCTATTAAACCTAATAAGCGTTTTTTGAATTCGGTGGCTGCCGCTCGTGAAAATGTAAGCATCAGCAATTGTTCATGCTTAACATCTTCCATCAGCAATAGCGAAGCTAATTTGTGAACTAACACTCTAGTTTTGCCACTGCCTGGCCCTGCCGCAACTACAATGTACTTAGAATTTTTATCGTCGATAATTTTGCGCTGAACATCAGACAACGAATCAAAAAGCTGTCGGTACTTTTGCGACGTAATATTTCTCTTAATTTCTAAAGCTCTGCTTCCTTTAAAATATTTTGTAATGAACGATGGGAAATTCAACTGAAAATAATCGGCAACGAATGTTAAGGCTTCTGCATAATCATCAGTCATTTTTTTCGCATACTCGCCAACGATATGAATTTGCTGAACTTTGTGTTCATAAAAATCGCTAAGTTTCTGGTAATCTTGTTCCTTATAATTAATCCGTGGGTTTAGTTCAATTTTGTCTATGGTAAGTCTGTTGTAAACCACCATAAAACCACCTTCAATTTTTAAGGCTTCAATTCTGGAAAGATAAAATAAAGCATCTTCAACATCATCAATAGAGGTTTTAATCTCAAATAATGTCATCTGTTTGCTAAACGTTTCCTGTAGTTCAATAACGGAAAATTCAACTAGCACTTCCTCGTTTTCAGATTGGTTTTGGACGCTTACGCTAGTACTTTTAGTGTGCAAGTAAGTGATGATGAAGTCAGATAAGATGTGACGTTTTTGTAACCTTTCTTTTAGTTTCTCTGCAGGCTGACAACTTATTGCTACGATGTGGTTTTTATCGTAATCTTTATTGTACCGTTTAATCCAGTTTTTGATTGACCAAAAGTTTAAGATGGTCTTTATTTTGTTTGGCGTTACATCTTTACATCCACTTTCTTCTGCTTTCTCATTGAGTTCTTTTATATGGAATGTTTTTTCTTCCTCCTCAAATAAGTGGCAAAGGAAATTCTCGATTAGCCCGTAAGAGGCAGCAATTTCAATAGAACTTTTTTTGATAGTTCCTTTTTTAATAAATGCAGTTAAATCCTTAGTATCTGCTAAAATTTTTTCATCGCGTAATAGGTTTACAACGGAAATCACATTTCTTATATCGATGCCCAAATTGTCTGATATATAGTCAACCCTTGACTCTGTTTCGTCTTGACTTGACATTTTTCTGCTTTTGCTGGAAAACAAAGATCTTACGATTCTTGTCGCTGTGATTTTTTGTTCCTCGCTAAACTTTTGCGATAACATTATTTTGTCAATTGCCTCCTTTGCATTTTTCGAAAGGATGCTGTTGGCAAAAATCCGAGGCATGTTTTGGTTACGCTTTAGGTAGCCAGCTTCTTCCAATGCTGCAATTGCCGTAGTAACCCTGGTTTCAATTTCTTTTAAATTATCGTCCCAACCGGCTTGTCTGGCAATTTCTAAAGCAGATTTTTGAATGCTATTTTTAAATTTAGTGACAAACTTTATTGCTTTCCAAATCTGTTGAATCTCTTTGATGTTCAATTTGGTTTGGTTCAGCAAAATAAAATGCTTGGCTAAATCTTCTTCATTAAATAACACATAACAATCTGCGGTTATGTTCTCGTCTCTTCCGGCTCTTCCTGCTTCCTGTACGTAATTCTCTAACGAATCAGAAATATTGTAATGGATAACCATCCCCACATCTTTTTTATCAACCCCCATCCCAAATGCGGATGTAGCAACCATTATTTGTACATCGCCAGCGATAAACGAATTTTGATTTTCTGTTTTCTCCTGATTTTCCATTTTACCATGGAAAGCTCTAGCATTAAAGCCATCTTCGGTAAGCCGTTTGGCTAGATCGCTAGCTCTTCTTGTTCTGGAAACATAGATGATTGTGGGGCAATTTTTCTGCGCTATTAAATCTCTAACGGCGTTAAACTTTTCTTCATCGGTTCCTTTTTTGAAAACTTTATAATGTAGGTTTGTTCGAGACGCCTTCGACGGGAATACGTCAAGCTTTAAACCTAATTTATCTTTGAAGTAGGCACAAATATCTTCTATAACCTTTTGCTTTGCGGTTGCCGTAAAACAGGACACAGGAATACGACCATCTAAATTTTTGTTTTCTTGTAACAGTTTTATGAAATCGCCTATGTATAGATAATCGACTCTAAAATCTTGTCCCCAAGAGGAAAAACAGTGAGCTTCATCAATCACAAAACGAACAACTTTTCTTCCTAACAGCAACCGCTCTATAGTTTTTGAGCGTAAAGATTCTGGCGAAATATAGAGAATTGAGGCAAGTCCGTCTCTTACCCGCTCAACGGATTTTGCCCTTTCGATTGGGTCCAACAAGCCATTGATAGTCACAGCGCTGGTTATGCCAGCCTTTTCAAGGTTATCAACTTGGTCTTTCATTAAAGATTGCAAAGGAGAAATTACAACCGTTGGACCTTTGGCGTTCTCGCCACTCATTAAAGCGGGGATTTGGAATGTAAGTGATTTTCCGCCACCAGTTGGGAATACCGCTAAAATAGATTTGCTATCAACCGCTGCTTTAACGGCATTTTCTTGCAATGGTTCGCCACCATAACTTCTATAAGCATTAAACCCGAAATATTTTTTTAAGCTTTTGTGAATATCCAAGGCTTCATCGCAATACTTACAACCAGTTAAACAAGGATTGTTTCTTAACAAAAACATGACCCGCTCAACTTTTCCGTATTTGTTTAAAACCCAGGGAGGGGTAATAGAATAACGATTGTTGCAATTGATGAGCGCCAAACAATAAGCTAGTTCGACAGGATAATTGAAGATTATTTTAGTGAGCGTTGTATTGCTACAGATTGAGGTTCCAAATTTGTCTTTTATGGTCTGCTCCACATCAGTTTCAGTTGCCTGATAATCAACAAAACGGAAAAAGGCGTAAAACTCTTTTTTATCGTTCAACAACAAATAAAATATTTGCTTAAGTTTTTTGTCCAGCTGATTAAAGGTTGTAACTTCTTCAAAAAATAAATCTTTAGCCTTTATTGCATCATTATGTGGATTGTTGGAATCCTCTGTTTGTAATTTATCATCCTTTAGCAACTTGTGGTACGGCTTTGTGGGGAACAACAGTGGCGACAGAAATAAGGTATCGATAACGTTAGCGGGATCTACATTAGCATCAGTAATCGCTTTCTCGATGTATTGTAAATCATGATTGATAATGTTATGACCACAGATGAATGTCGTGTCGAACAAAAACTTAGTAAAATCTGCGAACGAATTTGAGTGGAAATGAGTCCCATCGTCTTTAACGCATCCAATATCAATAATTTTCCCGCTTTTTGGCTCAATTTCGGTATCAACGAATGCGATGGATTTCATGAATAGGTTTTTGTAAACATCTTTTATTGCGGTATTTAAGAAGTTGTAAGACTAATCCAAAACCCCAACATGCAACAAATTAAATAAAATATCGAAGAATGTAGAGCAGTGGCTGTCTGATTTTTTTTAAAGCTTCCTGGCAATAATATTTTCATATTAGCATTTTGATTCAATCTGCCAAACCTACAATCAAACATTAAATCCAAAAATATAGCCCACAAGTGCTGATAAACCCATTGCTATTGTTCCCCAAATAGTAATTCTTAAGATTGCTTTTTTGATACTTGAACCTCCCGTTTTTGCTGCAGTTGCTCCTAAAATAATTAGAAAAACGGTGGTAAATCCATAAAGCCAATATTCCATACTTTTAATTGGCGCAAAAAGTACAACTAATAATGGCAACACACCACCAATAGTAAATGCGGCACCAGATGCCATAGCGGCTTGAATTGGCTTTGCTTGGCTAAGTTCTGTTATGCCTAATTCGTCTCTAATATGTGTTCCTAATGCGTCTTTCGCTGTAAACTCAAGGGCAACTTGCATTGCTGTTTCGCTGTTTAGTCCTCGCTTTTCGTAAATTTGAGCCAGCATTTTAAGCTCTTCTTTGGGCATTTCCGCGAGTTCTATTTTCTCTCTTTCGATATCGGCTTTTTCAGTGTCCGTTTGTGAACTTACCGATACATATTCTCCCGCAGCCATTGATAATGTACCGGCAACTAAACCGGCGATAGTCGCCAATACAATGGGTTCTCTGGTAGCGCTTGCTGCTGCAATTCCTATCGCAAGACTCGAAACAGATATTATACCGTCATTTGCCCCTAAAACGGCTGCTCTTAACCAATTGCTTCGGTGGATGTAATGGTCGTCTAAATAATTATCAATTGTCATCATCTTTATTCGATTTAAACGTTGCCCATCGTTATGACCCGATATTTAAGCGGGTTTAAGAACTTGTGATGTTAATGCTTAGGCCACGTATGCAGGCATTAAATGAAGAAACTAATAGCTCATCAATTCAAGGCGTTTACGATCCCTACATTTATTAACTCATGTTACGCAAAAAACGATACCCAAAACGGAATTATGCCGCTTGAGGTGTTGATAACTTTTTGAGTTCCGCATAGGCCGCTTGTTGTGCTGACAGATAGATTTGATTTTTCATTGCAAAATGGTTTTTACC
>JBBSTQ010000204.1:0-6236 GCA_038235745.1 Sphingobacteriales bacterium | reverse complement strand
TTTACTCAACTATTTTTCTGAGAATTTGCCAGAAAACTGTGGAAACTGTGATGTTTGCGATAGTCCGAGGAAACATTTCGATGGAACCATTACGGTGCAAAAAGCGCTTTCTGCCATTGTAAGAAGTGGCGAAAAAGAAGGTGCAAAAATGATCATCGATATTTTACGAGGGTCAAGAAAGCAGGACTTGGTAGCTGCCGGTTATGATAAACTCAAAACTCACGGGGCAGGGCAAGAAATTCCATCTTTCGATTGGGAGCGTTATTTAATGCAAATGCTGAACATTGGGGTTTTGGAGCTAGCTTATGATGAAAACCTTGCACTTAAAGTCACAGAATTAGGTAAACAGATTTTGTTTAACGGACAAAAAGTAGAGCTTACCGTACTAGAAAGTTTAAAAACTGCAGAACCAAGCGCTAAGGCAAGCAGAACTCGGAGCGTTAGTCCGGATGAGGAACTGTTCAACAAATTGAGAGCTGTAAGAAGCAAGCTTGCAAAAGAAGAAAATGTACCTGCTTATGTAATTTTTTCTGATGCCACACTTAAAGAAATGGCCGAAGACAAGCCGATTACATCTTTAGATTTATTAAATGTTGGTGGGGTAGGAGAGCATAAGTTGGAGAGATACGGCTCATACTTTTTAGATGCAATTCTCGACTTTAACCCCAACGCATCCGCAAAAGCGAAAGGCAGCACTTACAAAGAAACCTTGGCTTTGTTGAAACAAAATGTGCCTGTTGATCAAATCGCAAAATCGAGAGGAATTGAATTGACCACAGTTTACTCCCACATTGCTCATCTCTACCTAATTGGCGAAATTGCTAGCTTGTCGAATTATGTAACCGAAGAAGAAGTAGTGGAAATTAAGGAAGCCTTCTTAAAAACCGGACGACCTAAAGCAATGAAACCTGTTTTTGATGAGCTAAAAGAACAAGTGCCATATTATAAAATTAGGTTGGCGTTAGCAATTTTAGAGAAAAGAGGGTCTTAGGAATGGTGTCATTCTGAGCGGAGTCCGATAGCTATCGGACGAAGAATAACCACAGAGTACACGGAGGTTTTTCACAAAGCGCACAGAGTTTTATATCACGCCATCACGTTGAACAATAGTGTTTCATAGGTGTCCATTTAGGGAAACATCTCGCAAACAGGTAGTTACCGAATTAAGTTTCCGAATTTTTTTCTTTTCAACACAGAGGACGCAGAGTTCACAGAGCTAGGTCGCCATATCAACACCTAATCTACCTGTAAAGAGAAACACATTCCAATTGTCAGCCTGAGCGGAGTCGAAGGCTAAACAACCCCCAACGCCTTCCCAACCTTCACAAAAGCATTAATCGCTTTATCCAAATGACCCTGATCATGCGCTGCAGACATCTGAACGCGAATCCTAGCCTTACCCTTCGCCACCACAGGAAAGTAAAAGCCAATCACATAAATTCCTTCATCCAACATTTTAGCTGCGAAATCCTGCGCTAAATTAGCATCATAAAGCATCACAGGTACAATCGGATGAACACCAGCCTTAATATCAAAACCTGCTTCTGTCATTTTTGCTCTAAAGTATTTAGTGTTACTTTCTAATTTCTCCTTTAATTCCGTTGACTCACTCAGCATATCCAAAACAGCTATCGATGCGCCAACAATTGCGGGAGCTAATGTATTGGAAAACAAGTAAGGCCTAGAACGTTGACGAAGTAGTTCAACAATTTCTTTCGGGCCAGAAGTAAATCCACCTGACGCACCACCTAATGCTTTACCTAAAGTACCTGTAATAATGTCAACCCTGCCCATCACATTGTGAAATTCATGCGTTCCACGACCAGTTTTGCCCATAAAGCCGCTACTGTGGCATTCGTCAATCATTACCAAAGCTTTGTATTGATCGGCCAAATCGCAAATTTTATCCAGCTGTGCAATGGTGCCATCCATAGAAAAAACGCCATCCGTCACTATAACTTGGTGCCGCAAATCTTGGGTTTCCTGTAACTGTTTTTCCAGATCGGCCATGTCATCATGCTTGTAACGATAGCGTTGCGCTTTACACAAACGAACCCCATCAATAATAGAAGCATGATTTAGCTCATCAGAAATAACTGCATCCTGTGCATCAAACAAGGGTTCAAAAAGACCACCGTTTGCATCAAAAGCGGCTGCGTATAAAATGGTGTCCTCTGTTCCCAAGAAATCAGAAAGTTTTTGTTCCAACTCTTTATGAATATCTTGCGTACCACAAATAAACCTTACAGAAGACATTCCAAAACCATGACTATCGATTGCTTTTTTAGCGGCCTCCACAACTTTTGGATGCGATGAAAGCCCCAAATAATTATTTGCACAAAAATTAATAACGTCGGTATTGTTATTTACTTTAATTGCTGCACCTTGCGGGGTAACAATTATTCTTTCTTTTTTGTATAATCCGGCAAGTTTAATGTCGTTAAGTTCTTTTTCAAGAACAGGTTTCAAAGTTTTATACATATTATTGAAGTTTGGAGAGTTAAAAATAACGATTCATTTATTGATGAGAGAATTACAAGGCTTAAAGCATAATTTTATTACACAAAACAACGGTGCTTTAAAACCGATGTTATTGTTGTGTGTATTGCTTTTTTCCGTTTCATTAACAAAAGCATCCGAAACAAAACCTGTATTACCGAAAGATTCATTGGACTGGGTAAGCCAATTTATGGGGGACGTTATTAAATCACAAAAACAACGGCGTAATCTTCCATTTACTACCGATACTTATATTAAAAACCGCCTGATTATGGATAAAGGCCCCGAAAAATTACTAGGCAAAACCATTAGGTATAAACAGGTAAACAACAAGCAGCTAGTTTGGCTGAATGAATCCTACTCGCAATTGCACTTTAATAAGAAAAGCGGTTATAAAGAAAAGGTAAATGCCACTAAAAGTTACGGTAAATACCCGTCTTGGGAGTTTAAAAGTGCTACGCAATTGAGTTTAAACTTTAGTGAAAACTTAATAAAGTTTGAATCTTTAAGTGATAAAAGTTTCGTTTCTCCGCTAGCGCAAAATGCTTTTCATTTTTATACTTACCGTTTGGTTCAAAAAACCGATGATCAAATTACCGTTGAAGTAATTCCAAAAAGTCGCTTTTCCCCTACATTTATTGGGGAGATGACATTCAGTATCAATACCTTTAAATTAAAGCATGTCGATTTAAAAATTAGTGGCGATAAGGGCATTAACTTTATTGATACTTTACAAGTTATTCAAGATTACAAATTGGATAATGTTGTGCCCACCTACACCCTTTTAAAATATAAAGGCGATGCCTTAAAGTTTTCTTTTTCTGGAAGCAGCCATGCTGTATTTACGCCCGAGAAAAAGCCGAGTAATTTTTACAATGAATTTAAAAAACAAGAAAGTATAAAAGATGATTCGTCAGCCTATCGCCCTAGAGTTTTAAAGGCGAATAGAGAAGTTTTTTTAACATTGCAAGAGCGCTTGTCATACGCTTATGAAGACTCTTTAAAAAGCAAACAAATAAGAGGAAAACCCATTATTGATTCCTTAGAAAAACTACAGCCACGCATCAAAATAGCGCCTTTGCTTTTCAGCGATAAAACCTGGGTTAGTAAGAATAAACGCAGAGCCCTTATTTTTGACCCAATTGTGCCAGCCCTTTTTTTTAACACGGTAGAAGGTTTTGGCGTGGACTATGGAGTCTCGTTTTTGAAGTTTAACCAAGACAATACCAGCTGGTCTATTACACCAAAAATCAGATATGGCTTTCAGAATAAGGAACTCAACTCCGATATCTCTACTTCTTGGTACTACAAACCAAAAAAACGCGGAACGCTTAACTTCAGCATTGGCAGTACTTATCTGGACTTAAATCCCAACGGTAGTTTAAGTTCATTACAAAACACTTTGAACACGCTATTTTTTGAGCAGAATTTTTTGAAACTGTACCGAAAAGAATATATAAGCTCTGGTATCGGTAGGGAGTTAGTCGGGAATTTATACCTATCAATAGGTACGGAAATCGCTAGAAATTACTCGGTAACCAACACCAAGGACTTTGTTTTTAGGGATATCAAGGAACGGAATTTCAGTTCTAATAATCCAATTTCTCCAGCGTTGGAGGATAAACTTTTTCCTGACTATACATCTTTTTTTATCAATTCATCGCTCATCTATACTTTAAACCAGCCTTATATTACAAAAGATAAGATAAAAATTTACAAGCTTCCGTTGGGCCCAAGGTTTATTTTGAGCTATAAAAAAGGGATTAAAGGGGTGCTTAATTCTCAGTCGGATTATAATTTTTGGGAGGCAGAAATTCAGCATGAAAAACTGGATATGGGTTTGCTGGGTTACGGATCATATTCAATTGCAGCCGGTAAGTTCTTTGACCGTAAAGATGCGCTTTACCCAGAGTGGCGACATTTCAGCGGAAATTTGGCTTTAATTTTTAACCCTGGTTTACGTAGTTTCCACCTGTTGAACTTTTATACCTACAGTACCAATAGGCACTTTGTCGAAGGGCATTTTGAACATAATTTTAATCAGTATTTCTCTCACAGAGTGCCGGTGTTGCGCAAGCTGAAATTGGAAGAGCTTTTGGGCGGTGCATATCTTTTTCAGCCTGAAAAGGGGAATTACATGGAAATGTATGTGGGATTGAGGCGGTTGATTTTTCGGGCAGACTTTGCGGTTTCCTTTAATGAATATGGAGTGCTAGATAAGGGGTTTAAGATATCTTATAATTTTTAGGTAGGTTATTAGTCATTAGTGATTCGCGTTTTGGTAAGTAAGTTCATTTAGTAATTAGGCTATAATGAACGGCAAAGCGAGTGATTGGTCATTAATTTATTAGTATTACAGATAACTCCCTCTCCTTCGGAGAGGGTTGGGGTGAGGCCACTTACTCCTCCACATACATATCCAACACAATATACCATTTCATATCTTCGCCAATCTGCCAAATTCTAATGTAATTAAATTTGTTTACACCGATACTTGCTTTTCCGTTGGTGTAGGCTAAGTCGCCACTGATGGCTCTATCCGTAAACGTTGGGTAACAACTTACACGCTGGTTGCGTTCATCAATAAACTTGATTGCGTTTTCTTTGCCATTGATAGGCAAATTTTCCGAGAACAAAAGCCTCACATTATCTGCGTAAAACTCCTTAAAACTAACATTCCCCGAACGCTCCAAGGCTTTTCCGAAAAGTAAATCGGTGCTAAACACAATGTCTTCCCGCATCTGAATTTTCTTAGGGCCAAGCAGTTTAGGATATTTATAGTTTGTGGGGTCTATGAAATTCGTTTTTGCATCTAAAATTGGCTTTTCATGGTTGATGCCTGCATCAATCATTAATTGCCATTTCCTCTTTTTATCAGCTTTCCAAACCGAAAGGTATTGTCCGTAGGCAATTCTTTCGTTTTTTGCGTAGGTAAATAGGCCGGTCGTAAAGCCGAAGTCCCCACTCTTGGAAATCATCGCAAAATCTGGCTGCCAAACTAACTCAAAATCTGCGGGCTCTTGCTTGCTGTAATAGTCGATGGTATTTACTGGATTCGGCCTAAAAACCACGCCATTTTGTCCTGCAACTTTCATAATTGCTTTGTTAAGTCCGTCTTTTGCAACCAAATTATTGAAATAAGTTTCGGCTTTAATTAGCGAGATTACAGTACCATCTGTCTTTTGTGCAAACACATTACCAACGATCATCATTGGTAAAAGCCATACAGCGGTCATCAACTTTATATTGTCTGTCGTTTTAAAAAACTTAATCATATCCATAAAAAAATAAAGATTTCTCCGATTTCAAGTTAAGCTAAATTTGCAATCGGCACAACCCAAAACTTCTAAACGTAAAAAACGACTAAATCCGGCATTACCGGAAACGATTGCATAAATAAATACAGCGTTTTGGTTTTTAACCAAGTTTTAAATAGTTAAACTTGTTAAATGGCAATCGGCAAACCTATGGTTGATTGTTTTGTAAACCAGAAAATATTTTAAATATATAAAATGAATTTATTTGATTTAAGTGGAAAAATTGCTTTAGTTACCGGTTGTAATAAAGGTATTGGCAAAGGCATGGCTTTAGCTTTAGCAGGCGCCGGAGCAAACATTATCGGCGTATCTGCAAACATGCCGTTGAGCGGTAGCGAAACAGAACTTGAGGTTCAAAAACTAGGTAAAACTTTTAAAGCATACCAATGTGATTTTAGCGATAGAAAATCGTTAGAAGCA
>JBBSTQ010000203.1:0-6261 GCA_038235745.1 Sphingobacteriales bacterium | reverse complement strand
TGGCTTTTCGTGTACCAACTCCAGATGTTTCTGTGGTTGATTTAACAGTACGTTTAGAGAAGCCTGCTACTTATGAGCAGATCAAAAAAGCAATGAAAGATGCTTCTGAAGGTGAATTAAAAGGTATTTTAGGTTATACTGAAGATCAAGTTGTTTCTACAGATTTCTTAGGCGACCCTCGTACTTCAATCTTTGACGCTGGTGCTGGTATCGCATTGAACGACAACTTTGTAAAAGTTGTAGCTTGGTATGATAACGAGTGGGGTTATTCAAACAAAATTGTTGACTTGTTGCAACACATGTCTACGGTAAAGTAAAATTCATAACTATTGATAAAAAGGTTGTTTCATTCAATGGAGCAACCTTTTTTTATGGGAGGTTTTTTAGGGCATCCAGATAGCTATCGGGATAACACGTGAGCAAGGGCATCCCTTTGGGACTTTTCATCTAATCTTTTGGCTGAACCCTTCGTCCGATAGCTATCGGACTCCGCTCAGGATAGCCAAAAAGGATATCACTTCGCCGAAGGCGTTCCTTTGGAACAATCGTTAATTTAATCACGTCCGACAAAACAATTAGTTCCATAACATCAAGTTGCAAACCTTCAATTCTTAAATAAATAATATCTTAGCTAAAATATTAAAACAAAAGCTTTGGTAATCGTAATACATTGTACAGATGAAGTAGGTTTGGTAGCAACTATCTCCTCAGTTTTAGCGAGTGGCGGATACAATATTATCTCCATGAGGGAGCATGTGGACGTTGAAGAGAACCGATTTTTCGCTCGTTTGGTAGTCAACAGCATCCTTAATCCATCAGAAATTGAAGGCCAATTGCTTGAGGTACTTCCCAAAGATGCATTTGTAAAAGTTAACCCACAGCCAGAAAAGAACATCGTTGTTTTAGTGACTAAGGAATACCATTGCCTTAGTGATATTTTAACACGCAACCATTTTAAGACTTTAGGTGCAAATGTGAGTTGTGTGATCGGAAATCACCCAGATTTAGAAAACATCTGTCAGCGTTTTCAGGTTCCGTTCAAATTGGTATCACACTTAAATAAATCTAAAGAGGCACTGGAAACAGAGATAAAAGACTTGATAAAACCATATAACCCAGATTATCTGATTCTCGCTAAATTCATGCGCATTCTTTCGCCTGAATTTGTGAGCGAATTTCCGTTACAGATTATTAATATACACCACTCCTTTTTACCGGCTTTTATTGGAGCAAACCCCTACAAACAAGCTTATAATCGAGGCGTGAAGATTATTGGTGCAACAGCTCATTTTGTGACCAACGACTTAGATGAAGGTCCAATTATCTCACAAAAAATCACGCCTGTAAACCATAGTTTTAGCTTGACGGATTTAGTGAGGGCAGGCAGAGAAAACGAAACTTCTGCTTTAGCGAAGGCTATGCAGTTGGTTTTTGAAGATCGGGTATTTGTGTTTGCTAATAAGACGGTGGTTTTTGAGTAGCAGAAACTACCGTCTTATTATTTTAACATTTCAATGATTATCGGGTTAAAAAACCCATGTCAGCTATTTAAAATTCCTTCTCCCCAAACTCACTATTCGGTAATTTCAATTTTTTAGTGAGTTTATTAAGGTTAAAACTTAGGTTCAACATAAAAACATCAACTTCGTAAATATAGTTTGTGGTGGTATAAAAGTCTGGGCCTGATGTGGTAATGCGTTGCTCATTACTTTTCAGTAATCCCATATCCATATTTTGCCATTGCAACAATGCAGTTAGCCTGCCATCCATAAAAGTCTTTTTGAACGAAGTATTAGGCGACAAAAACCTGGAATCCGTTCCCTGTACAGTTGGCCTATCCGACAGATAATTCACATTTCCCTGAATACTGAATGTGGGTGCTACCTGAAAATTTGCGTTTGCATTGATAGAATATACCCAAGCTGAGTTTTCGACATTGTTGGGATAATCTAAAATCACTCCGTTTAAAGTGCTTTTGTAAAAGTTTGTCCCTAAATATAATTGAGTCCATTTGACCGGACTGTAATTTGCTCCAAGTTCTAAACCTAAACGTTTTCCTTTAGTTGCGTTGGTAAACACCCGATTTAAAACAGTGTCAGCAAAAACACTGTTTACCCGCTGTATTGGGTTTTTGATATCCTGATAATAAATAGTGCTTAAGAAAGAGCCTTTATTAAAGGTTTTTACTACGCCCGCCTCAGCTAGATAAATAAATTCTGGCAAAAGATTAGCATCTCCCTGTTCTAATGTTTCAGAGTGTTCTCTTTCTGGAATAGGGTTCAACTCAAAATTATTGGTACGTTGTACTCTTCGGCTAACGCCTATCTTTAGCTTCCAATCGTTTTCTAAACTGTACAAAACACTTGCAGACGGAAAAAGATTGTTTAGCCTCAGCTTATAATCTTTCACTATACCCGAAGCTACCGTTAAATCTCTTGTAGCGTTTTCGTAACGTAATCCTCCAACGTATTCAAGCTTATTGGTTTTAGCGGAATACTGACTATACACCGAATGGATGTTATTTGTTGCTTTAACATCGCCGGTAAAGGCCGGAAAAACCGTAAAATCTCTTTCGCCAAGGTTTTTAACACTATAAATAAATTGCCCATCCTGCTGGTCCAACCGGTACTGATAACCTGTTTCTAGCTTTCCGTTACCAATGCTTATCGCGTAATCTACTTTCGCCCTAAAGCCGTCTAACGGGTTTTTGTAGGTGCTCAATGTATTTTGTACCGTATCTGCACTTTCAATGTTTCTGTTTTTTGTTGATCCGTAAAGATTAGCATGTTCATAAACGGCAGCAAAGCTTAAAGATGATTCATCTTGGAAAGTGTGCGTGTAATCAAAGTTTCCGAGTATAAAATCGCCCTGTTTATTTTGCAGGTTTGAGTTAAAATACTGTGTTCTACCAATCACATTTCCTGTACTAATTTGTGTGTTGGTATTGTTGTAATTGATATCGGCAAGTCTGTCCTGAAACTTATGTCCTGCGAAAAAACCTACAGAAAACTGGTCGTTTTTTGAAGGCGTAAAACCTAAATTGAATCTTCCGCCGTAATTGTACTTATCAAAACTACGCTCGCCTGAAGAAGGAAAAGTTGTTCTTTTATCGCCGACTATTGTAAAAACGTCTCCATCACGATAGCCAGCGTTATCGTTTCTCAGATAATTTGCACTTGCGGATAAATCCCATTTATCTTTTTTGTAATTTAAAGTAACATCAGCACCATAACGTTGCTGACTTTCCTTATTTCCGTAATCTTCCACAGCAGGAAAACCTCCTTGAACATTAGCTATAAAAGCCACGCCGTCAACTGTACCTTTTTTGGTGGTGATGTTGATAATACCTCCTTTTCCGTCGGCATCGTATTTTGCTGAAGGAGCCGTTATCAGTTCTATATTTTCCACGGAATTGGCGGGCAATTGACTTAATATCGTTGAAGCATCTGTTTGTACAGGTTTTCCATTTATCAATACTAAAAAGCCTTTAGATCCTCTAACAGAAATTTCCCCTTGGCCATCAACAGTTACCGAGGGCATATTTTTGATAACATCAACCGCAGTACCACCTTTTGCCGCTTCAAACTGGTCGGCTTTATAAACCTGCTTATCTATTTTGTTTACATTTTGCAAGGCCTGCCCAGTTATTTTAACTTCATTTAAGAACCGCTGATTTAATAATAACTCTTGCTTACCCACATTTAGTTTTTGATTGTACGCTAATGTAATTTGGGCAGACTGAAAATTTTCATACCCGACAAACTGTATTTTCAAAAAATAAACTCCTTGTTTTAGCTTATCAAACTTAAATTTTCCGTTTGCATCTGCCACCTGACCGCTGATTAAAACCGAATTGTCAACTTGATAAAGCGAAACACTAGCAAATTCTAGCGGTGTACCTAATGATTTGTCATACGTTATGCCTTCGATAGATGCATTTTGAGCAAAAATCTGTAACGAAAGCAAGGTTAATAATAATGTAATGGTGATTTTCATACTCGTTTGAAGGAAAAAAATTATTAGATGCAAGTATAGCTACTCCTTTTAATATAAAGATTGTACAATTTGACCGTTCTATTGTACATTTCAAGAATTCAATAATTTTCGGTAAAGCCCGGGTGTGATTTTGGCATTTGAACTAAAAAATTTATTAAAATGTGGCGCATCAGAGAAGTTGAGTTCCATAGCGATTTCCTTAACAGATTTTTGTGTATGGGTAAGTAAAACTTTAGCTTCTATGAGAATCCGCTGCTTTATCAGTTCTTGCGCTGTATTACCTAAAAACCTCTTAGTAAGCTGATTGAGTTTTCGTGAGTTTATATTTAACCTCTCGGCATAACAGTTTACAGATTTTATTTCTTTAAAACTAGTATCTATCATTTTTTGGTACCGAAATAGAACTTCATCCATATTGACATCTGCCACATTCACGTTTTCTAAAATGTGATGCAACAATACGTTGATATAGCAAGCAACAATATCTATTTCTGTTTCTAACTTGGTCAGTTTAGTAAAAAGACTTTCTATAAAATCATCTTGTTCTATAGGCAAACAGGGGGGCATTCTAGAAATCAAATCCCTGATGGATTGATTATTAAAAATTTCTTCTTTGAATAGTAACACGTATCCCTTTGGTATGCTTGAAAAATCCCAGCAATGCGTTTGATTTGGTCTTAGAAAAAAAATATCTGGTGCGTTTACTTGATACACTTTATCATCTATGGTATGTGTTCCGGAACCTTTGCTTAAAAAAATCAACTCAAAGTATCCTGTATGTTTGTGTGGTTTTGTAGGTTTTATTATCTCTTTCATTCTAGAAACTTTAAAAAGCTCAAACATTTCCATTTTAGACGTTAAAGGAATTACGTTCATAATTTACGCTGTTCAATAAAATTGGATTAGGTATTGCTAGTGTGCGCTAAAATTATCAAAAAAATATCAAAAATTACTTTCAGCTACTTAATTGCCTCATGTGCTGTTTGTCTCAAAATCTTAATAAACGAACCCACCACATTGCCTCAAATTTTACTATTTTTGCAGGCTTATAGCATTTTGTTGAATGAAGTTTAAATTAGCAGTCCAAGATAAAAATTGCAAAGCCAGAGCAGGCGAAATCACTACCGACCATGGCGTTATACAAACTCCCATTTTCATGCCCGTGGGTACTGCTGGCACTGTTAAAGCAGTTCATCAACGTGAACTAAAGGAAGATATTGAAGCACAAATTATTCTCGGAAATACTTATCATTTATATTTACGACCAGGGCTAGAAACCATAAAACTTGCCGGCGGTTTACATAAATTTATTGGCTGGGATAAACCTATTTTGACTGATAGCGGTGGCTACCAAGTTTATTCACTAACAGAAGTCAGGAAAATTAAAGAAGAAGGTGTAACTTTTAGATCGCACATTGATGGTTCAAAACATTTATTTACACCAGAAAATGTGATGGATACGCAACGAGTAATTGGTGCGGACATTATTATGGCATTTGATGAGTGTACACCCTACCCTTGCGATTATCATTATGCTCGCCGTTCTATCGACATGACGCATCGTTGGTTGAAACGTTGTATTACGAGATTTGATGAAACCGAAGGACATTATGGCTACTCACAAACATTTTTCCCTATTGTACAGGGTTCTGTCTATAAAGATTTAAGAGTGAAGTCTGCTGAGTTTATAGCAGCACAAGACAGAGAAGGAAACGCAATTGGTGGACTATCCGTTGGCGAACCAGCGGAAGAGATGTACGCAATGACCGAAGTGGTTTGTAACGTACTGCCAGTAGAGAAGCCCCGTTATTTAATGGGTGTGGGTACGCCAATCAATTTATTGGAAAACATTGCTTTAGGTATTGATATGTTTGATTGCGTAATGCCGACCAGAAATGCGAGAAACGGAATGCTTTTTACCAGACATGGCGTTATCAATATTAAAAATGAAAAATGGAAAAACGATTTTTCGCCAATTGATGCAGACAGTGATCTGTTTTCTGATTTAAATTATTCTAAAGCTTACTTACGTCATCTAATACATTCTAAAGAGATTTTGGGTGCCCAAATTGCTACTTTACACAATTTACATTTTTATATTTGGTTGGTAAACGAAGCCCGCGAAAAAATAATTTCTGGCGATTTTTACGATTGGAAAAATAAGATGGTAAAGGTTTTAGGACAGAAACTTTAATGAAATTTTTAGACCGTTATATTAAAATAATCGACTGGTATATCATTAAGAAATACCTAGGTACTTTTGTT
>JBBSTQ010000202.1:0-6268 GCA_038235745.1 Sphingobacteriales bacterium | reverse complement strand
GGAAAAACGTATTTGATTACTAAGTTAAAGTACTCAAATGACGAATATAGCGATATCGAGTATGATAGCAAAGGGAGGTTGACAAAACTTACCGATTTTGAGAGTGGTAAATCTGAATATTACAGTAGCTTGGTTTATAGCGGAAATACTGTTACCATATCCCGTTACGCTGGAGGAATAGTGGATGAAAAAATTGTGGTTACTTTAGGTGCAAACGGATATGCTTCTGGTTTTGTTTATACGGAAGAGTATAAAGTAAATGGATTTACAGAGACTTACAAATCAACAGCAAAATTTAGTCATAATGCCGAAGGTTATGTCACAAAAGCGACGGTAAATAGCGTTAATTCAAGCACCGACCCGCTAGCTCCCCAAACAACAGAAACCTATACCACAGATTATACTTATTCAAACGGAAATTTGCTACGCGAGGTAGAAGTTGACACTAGAGAGGGTAGAACAAAAACCTATACAACAGCTTATGAATATTACACTGATAAGAATTACAGCCCTGCTTTAGATATTGATGACTTTGAGTTTTTGCTAACTAAGCCATCTAAAAACCTGTTGAAGAAAAGGACTCAAACAAACAGTGATACTGGAAGTACACCCTACATATCCGATTATACCTACACTTTTAACGCAGAAGGCTTACCATCTACTTTTACTCGCAACGGTGATACGACAACAATCAGTTACGTTGTAAAATAAAATTTTGAAAAACAGGATGCAAAAACCCTTAGCACATTTTGCTGAGGGTTTTTGCTTTTTTACAGGAACAAGAATTGAAATGCGCAACCTTAAAGATAAGCATTGCAATTATTCCCTATTTTTGCGCCAATGTCCACAACGCAAAAAAGCATCTACACCACACCATTTCTATTAGTTTGCACCAGTTCATTTTTGTTCTCGGCTAGTTTTAACATGCTGATTCCGGATTTACCAGCTTATATTACCAGTTTAGGTGGTGCAGAACTTAAAGGTTTGATTATTGGCTTATTTGCACTAACCGCAGGACTCTCTCGTCCCTTTAGCGGAAAACTAACCGATAAAATTGGACGTGTACCGGTAATGGCGGTTGGTTCTTTGGTATGCGTAGTCTGCGGATTCTTATATCCAATTTTGACTACCGTAGCCGGCTTTCTTTTTCTCCGTTTAATCCACGGGTTTTCTACCGGCTTTAAGCCAACAGCAACCGCAGCTTATGTTGCGGACAGTGTCCCAGCCGGTAAATGGGGCGAAGCAATGGGCGTTCACGGTTTGTTTTTCAGCATCGGGATGGCAATTGGGCCAGCGATTGGAAGTACCATCACGCAGTTTTACTCCATTAATGTACTGTTTTACAGCTCCTCGGTTTTTGCGCTATTATCCATCCTCATCATATTTAATATGAAGGAAACCTTGCAGAACAAGCAAAAGTTTAGACCTGCTTTGTTAAAAATAAAAAGAGGAGAATGGATCAACAAACAGGCGATGCCAGCGTTTTGGGTAACTATTTTCAGCTACGTGAGTTATGGCGCAATCATAACCGTAATTCCAGATTGGACAGCCCACATCGGCATAGCCAACAAAGGGATATTTTTTATGGTTTTTACCCTTGCCTCTTTGCTGATTAGGTTTATTGCTGGACGAGTTTCAGATAAATATGGCAGAAAACCTGTATTAAAAGTGTCAATTGCGTTACTGTGTGTTGCGTTGTTTTGGATTGGCACTTTCCAATCCATCAATGGGTTTTTAATTGGGGCTGTGTTATATGGTTTTGCAACCGGAATGCTTTCTCCAGCAATTTCCGCTTGGACAATAGATTTAAGCGATGCAGATAAACGCGGACTTTCTGTGGCAACCATGTATATCGCTTTGGAAGCTGGTATTGGGTTGGGTGCGCTCTTTTCCGGTTGGTATGTAAGTGATGAAATTGGTAAAACTCCGTCTGTTTTTTATGGAGTTGCAGCCATAAATTCTATAGGACTTGTTTATTTGTTTTTCCATCAAAACCCAGAAATCAAAAAACCCCTTATCCAAACTGGATAAAGGGTTGATTCTAATTATTGAATAAATTTCGCAATAAAAACTTAAATTTTATTCGCCTTGAACTTTCGGCCCTACGCCTTCCGCTTTAAGCCTATTAAAATCCTAAAGCTAAACCAGCTTGCCAAACTTGATTTTTAAAGGCTGGCGTTTCGTTGGTTCCATCTTCATTGTTTTTCTGAAAATCGAGCGCATATCTTGCGTTTACACTTAAGTTTTTACCGACATTAAAGCCAGCACCTAAAACACCACCAACAATACTTTTCTTGAATTTATCGGCATCGTTTTCATGTTTAGTTTGTTGTGCAGACGTAAAATCGCCTTCGTACTTGGTATTCGTTTTAGTTAAGAAAGAAACCTGTGGCCCTAAATAAATGCTAAAACCACTAACTGGGCTAATTTTAGCTAAAATTGGGATATCAATCCAGCTGGTTGTTTGGGTTAACGTACCACTTCCTAAAATTCCAGCTCTCTCAGATTTATAACCTTTTTGAGAAAACATCAACTCCGGCTGAAAAGCTAAACTTCCAATAATAGGAACGGCAACAAATACGCCGGCGTTGTAACCTGTATTGTAATCTGTTTTAAAATTTGAGTCATCGGTTTTAATAATATTGGCGAAACTTATACCGCCTTTAACTCCAAAACTTGGACCTTGTGCATTAACGTTTCCAGCAATTAGCAAAGCAAACGCGGCTATAAATAATTTTTTCATCTTTTTAAATATTTGATTTAGATGCATTGGTTTAATAAACATGCCAAAAATCAAAAGTCACAGTCTGCTCTATGTAAAATATTAATTCGTAATTGTATAATTTTAAAATTATTGAACAAAACGTTTAGTCATAAAGCTTAAAACGTAGAAAAAGGGTTGAGATATGTTTAGCTTGGTAACGCTGCCAAAACACTAAGGTTCTTCCTAGCGTTCTTAATATAAATTGTTTTTATTACCCATTATGTTTGTTATCAACTTATCTTTGCGCTCATAAATGAGAGACCACCAGATCATTACTTTAAAAAACGGCATCCGTGTATTACTTAAGCCTGTAAAATCGCAAATTTCGCACTGTTGCTTAATTATAAATGCAGGCTCCAGAGATGAAGAAATTGGCGAACCGGGAATGGCGCATTTTATAGAACACTTGCTTTTTAAAGAGACTGAAAAACGCAACACCAGCCAAATTTTAAATCGTTTAGAGATTGTTGGTGGCGATTTAAACGCCTATACCACCAAAGAATATACCTGCTTGCAAGCCTCTTTTTTAAAACCTCACTTAGAGCGAGCTTTAGAACTTCTACAAGATATCGCCTTTTTTTCCACCTTCCCAGAAAACGAGATGGAGAAAGAAAAAGAAGTGATTTTAGATGAAATTTTAAGCTACGAAGATCAGCCTGAAGAAGCCATTAACGATGATTTTGAAGCGCTCATTTTTGACGGACATACCCTTGGCGAGAATATTTTAGGTACTCAAAAATCTGTTAAAGGTTTTAAGAAAAAAAATCTGCTAAAGTTCATCGGTAAAAACTACAATACGCATCAAATTATTGTGGCTATCTCTGGCTCATACACCATCGCCAAAATTGAAAAACTTGCAGAACGATATTTCTCCATCATCCCAGAAAACACCTCGGTAAAAATAAGGGTTGCCCCTGAAACAAATACTGCACAGCACAAAAAGGTGGATAAACCCATCAATCAGTCGCATTGTATGTTAGGCGCTAGGGCGTACAGTATCCATCATCATCACAAACCGGGTTTAATGTTGCTCAATAACCTTCTGGGCGGTACGGGAATGAGTTCTCGCCTAAACTTAGAAATCCGCGAAAAGCATGGCATTGCTTACACCATTGAGTCTAGCTACTCGCCATTGAGCGATACCGGACTTTTTTCAATTTATTTTGGCACCGATGCCGAAAAAGTGGACAAGGCGCTAAGCCTGATTGATAAGGAAATAAAAAAAGTGCAGGAAATTAAACTGGGCAAAATTCAATTATCGCAGGCTAAGAAAAGGTTCATCGGTCAAATTGCGCTAGGCGAAGAAAACAGAATGGGCATTTTGATTTCGATGGCAAAAAGTTTATTAGATTACAACAAAATTGATTCGCTAAAAGAGATTTATGCTAAAATAAACTTGGTAAGTGCCGAAGAATTGATCACAATTGCCAACCACGTTTTACATAAAGATAATTTGAGTTTACTGCTTTATAACCCAGAAGACGCTAACTAAAGGCCATGAATATCACTATAAAAGACAAAACTTTTGAAACCATAATTGAGTACAGCATGATTGAGAAGCGTACGCGATTGTTGGGTATTGAAATTAATGTGGATTACGAAGACAAAGTGCCAGTGTTTATTGGGGTGCTTAACGGTGCTTTTATGTTTATGGCAGATTTGCTGAAAGAGGTTAACATTGCATGTGAAACTACTTTTGTGAAGTTGGCATCGTACCATGGCGACGTTAAAAGTTCGGGAACAATTTCTGAAGAATTAGGCATTTCGATGGATTTAAAAAATCGTGATGTAATTATTGTGGAGGATATTATTGACACCGGAAAGACGTTACATTATTTGCTTACGCAGATTAAAGCTTTAGAACCAGCAAGCATAAAAATTGCTACGTTACTTTTGAAAACTGATGCTTTACAAGTAGATTTAGGCGAAATTGATTACGTCGGTTTTGAAATTGAGAAAGACTTTGTGGTGGGTTACGGTTTGGATTATGATGGATTGGGACGTAACTTAAAAGATATTTATCGCGTTTGCGAAGACTAAACTCATGATACTTGAAGATACATTCTAATTTCGACTGACAACTTTTTACTAACTAAAATTTAAAACTAACCACGCCTCAAAGCCAGGCATTCGAACAAAAAACATGAAAAAATTAGCACTAATTACCATACTTTCTTCAACCCTTATTTTCTCCAGTTGCGATACACTGAACCAATATTCTGGAGTGATTAACCAAGCTTTGGGTACGCCGTCTTCCACAGAAATGAGCTTGGGTTTAAAGCAGGCTTTAGAGTTAGGGACAGGTTACAGCACCCAAAGATTATCTGCAAAAGATGGCTATTTGGGAAATTTAGCAGTAAAGATTTTTTTGCCGGAAGAAGCGAAGCAAGCCGAGAAAGCATTACGGGCGATTGGTTTAAACAGTCTTGTCGATAACGCAATTACTAGCTTAAATAGAGCGGCAGAAGATGCAGCGCAGGAAGCAAAACCCATTTTTGTAAATGCGATTAAGCAAATGAGTTTTCAGGATGTGACCAATATTTTATTGGGGAAACAAGATGCCGCAACGCTGTATTTCAAACGAACCACAAGCAATGCTTTGGCTGGCAAGTTTAGGCCAATAGTAAGTAGCAGTTTAAATAAAGTTAATGCAACAAAATATTGGGGCGACTTAACAACAAGTTACAACCGCCTACCATTAGTTAAACCCATAAACACCGATTTAACAGGCTACGTTACAGACCAAGCCATTGATGGTTTGTTCATAGAAATTGCAAAAGAAGAGTTGAAGATAAGGGAAAACTTAGGTGCAAGAAGTACATCATTATTGCAAAAAGTTTTCGCTTATGCAGATGCGCAGAAAGGCGGATAGGTTTATTTAACTTATTGCAAGGCATTCGACATTACCTGCAAACTAAACTAGAACGATGGTAATAACAAAAACGCAGGGTCCTCGAAAAGAGAGACCCTGCTTGGACGTAAATTCTGAAGCCCTTCCATTCAGCTCTGTGACCTCCGCGTTCTATGTGTAAAAAAACAGTTCAGCTTTGTGAACTTCGTGTTTAAAAAAAACTGCCGTTGCGTTTAAGAAACTAAACCTCCTCATCTAAATCCCGTTTAACTTTCCTCCTTACCATTATCTTTTCTTTTTCACTTATCTCCCCGGTTCTGGTGTCCTGAACATTATCGGTAACATTAATCAAATGGTCTTTTTCCCGCTCACTTTGGTGCAACGCAACCTCTTCAGTATGTTGCAACGCAACATCATAAGGCCCTCTATCACTCATCAGTTTTACAAAAACAGGCAAACACTCTAGCAAAATAAACAGAAAGGAAATAAATGAAATCGCCAAATAAGTATCCACATCTCTGCTTCCATCGGGGTTAAAAGAGAGTTGCCCTAAAGCGTAATTCCTATCCGCAAAACCTGCAATATTGGATAAACTATCCAATTGTTGTTCGTTAAATAATTTAGTGCTGTTTAAACCTTCAATCTCTTTTCGG
>JBBSTQ010000201.1:0-6279 GCA_038235745.1 Sphingobacteriales bacterium | reverse complement strand
TTTTGAAACTGGTAAAACATACACAAACAGCATCACGCTTGATGGTGGTACTGATAAAACTTCGGCCCGTTTCTCGTACACTAATGTAAAAAACAGTTGGATTATCCCTAACACCGGTTATGATAGAAACACAGTTGCCCTGTCTGTAAATCAGAATGTAACTGATAAATTAAAAATAGCTACCAAAATCAATTACGGTAACAAATCAAGTGACAACTTACCATCTACAGGCTACAACAACCAATCTATTATGTACTGGTTTTTATTTTGGGAGCCCAATGCCAGTTTGGATTGGTTAAAAGATTATTGGTTGCCTGGCCAAGAAAACATAAAGCAAAGCTATCCTTTTAGTAGTTTTCCAGACAACCCTTATTTAATTGCCAACGAAATGTTAAACAAATACAACAGAAACGGTTTAACAGGCAATATACAGGCAACCTACAATTTTACCAAAAAACTAAGCCTAATGGTACGTACTTCATTAGACTTTGCTAATGATCAACGTTCGCAACAACGCCCTTATGATACAGAAAAATTTAAAAAAGGGATGTACCGTACACAAAACATTTTTAGCCAAGAGCGCAGTAGCGATTTCTTAATCAATTACAAAACTACGGTCAAAAAGGACTTTAGTTTAGCAGTAACAGCAGGTGGTAGCACCTTAAAAAACACTTACAATAGAGATGAGCTAAGAGCGGACTCCCTATCATACCCCGGTATTTTTACTTTAGCCAACAGTGCAGGTGTTTTAGCGGCGTATCCTTACAAAAGTCAATATGTAATTAACAGTTTTTACGGCTTAGTTGCTACTAGCTATAAAGATTATGTTTACTTAGATTTTACTGGCCGTAACGACTGGAACAGCGTTTTGGCATCTCCGCTAGGTACAGATAATGTTTCTTTCTTTTATCCATCTGTTAATGCCAGTGTGATTTTTTCAGAGATATTTAGGTTACCTAAAGCGTTCTCTTTTGCAAAATTGAGAGGCTCAATTGCAGGTGTAGGTAGTGGCGAAGCAAACCCCTATAAAACATCTCAAGAGTACCAACCTTTATCTACCTACCCAGGCGGTGCACTGCAAAACCCAAATAGCTTATCCAACTTATATTTAAAATCTCTATTTACCACCAGTTATGAAGTCGGTGCAGATATAAGATTGTTTAACAGTCGTTTAAATTTCGACATCGCCTTATACAAAGGCAATACTACAGACCAATTGCTAACCTCAACTATTGATTGGGCATCCGGTTTCGGTAGCGCTTTTGTAAACGCAGGTTTGGTTAGAAATAAAGGGATAGAAATTGCAGCAAACGGAACACCAATTAAAACTAAAAATGGATTCAGCTGGAATATCTACACCACTTTCGCAGCAAACCAAAACGAGGTCGTTGAATTAACGCCAGAGCTAGACCAGCTAATTTTACAAAACGGGCCAGGTAGTCGCGGTGCTATAATAGCAACCATTGGTGGCAGCATGGGCGATTTATACGGACGTGGCTATCAAAAAGCCCCCGACGGACAAATCATCTATGCAAACGGTTACCCAGTTTTAACCGAGGATGTAAAATACATTGGCAACACCAACCCTCAGTGGAAAGCCAGTTTAGGGAATAACTTCAAATACAAACAGTTTTCTTTAAACTTTTTGGTGGATGCACAGTATGGTGCAAAAGCTTATTCATTATCTGCAGCGGTATTGGCAGAGCAAGGTAAAACCACCAATACTTTACCAGGCCGCTATAACGGCATAATTGGTAATGGTGTAATTAAAAACGCCGACGGTACTTTCCGTAAAAACGATGTGGCAGCACCAAATGCATGGACATATTACACTGCACACTTAGGTAGAGACAACGTTGAAGGAACCACCTACTCAACCGATTTTTTAAAACTTAGAGAAGCAAGATTAGATTACACTTTAAACAAAAAATTAATTAGCAAACTAGGTTTACAGAAAGCGAGTATAGGGGTTTATGGCCGAGACTTATTAACCGTTTCTCAATGGCCAGGTTTCGACCCAGAGTTTGGAACGCTTAACAATGGCGATATAAACAAAGGTTTTGAATATGCGCAGTTTCCATCTAGCAGAACTTTCGGAGTTAACTTAACTATCGGTCTTTAAAAACAATCAAAATGAAAAATATAACTATAAAATCTATTGCGTTTTCACTAGCCGTCGCAGTTTTAGCGCCACTTAGCTCGTGTAAAAAAGATTTTCAAGCAATAAACACCAACCCCAACACCATTGCTTTTGCTTTACCACAAACTTTACTGGCTCCTGCTATTACAAGTGTGGTAATGGCAAACATGAGTCGTAGCCAAAGGATAAACAACGAGCTGATGCAAGTAACGGTAAACATGGGCGATACAGAGGGGAAAATTTTTAGATATGAAATTAGAACTTCAGAAGCAGATAATCTTTGGAACAATTGGTACCGGGAATTAACCAACTTTAAAGATATTTATAAAGGAGGAGAAGACAATTTAAACGATTCTTACAAAGGGATATCTCTAATCTGCCAAGCTTGGGTATATTCTTTAGTTACCGATACTTACGGCGATGCGCCATACTTTCAATCAAACCAAGGGAAAGAAGGCAACTTCACTCCCGCTTTTGACCAACAAAAAGATATTTATCTAGCACTTTTTGAGAGCTTGGAAGAAGCGAACACGTTATTACAAGCGGGCACTAAAATAACAGCATCAAGTGACCCTGTTTACAATGGGGATGTTGCTAAATGGCGCAAATTTGGAAATTCACTTTACCTAAGATTATTATTGAAAGTTTCTGCCAAAGCCGATTTAGAAGCATCCGTAAAAATCAAGGAAATTGTAGACACAAAAGCCAGCACCTACCCAATAATGGCCTCAAACGACGATTCCGCTATTCTAAGATGGACTGGGACAGCACCTTACGTTTCGCCATTTGCAACTTGGAGACCGGGGGATTGGTACGGCCCAAAATTGGGAAGCTTTTTTGTTGACAATTTAAACGAATGGAGCGATCCGCGTATCCAAAAATGGGGAACTTTGTATCAAGGCGAATATGAAGGTGTGCCAAGCGGATACGCCCCAGGACAAGCACCTGAAGGAAAATCATCTTTCCCAACTTCTTTACAGATTGAGCCTTTGTTAGGCAACATCATGAACTACGGAGAACTGCAATTAATTTTGGCAGAAGCTGCTTTGAAAGGTTGGGTTAGTGCAAAGTCAGCACAAAATTATTACCAAACCGGCGCAACAAGTGGCATTACACTGTGGGGATTTACTGTCCCTAATAATTACCTAACTTTTGAGAAAGTAAAATGGGATGACAGCTACAGCTTTGATAAAAAAATGGAGTTGATACACCTACAAAAATACTACGCTTTATTTTTTACCGATTTAGAACAATGGTTTGAATACCGCAGAACTGGTTTGCCGGCATTGCCAAAAGGCGCAGGTTTAGCAAACGGTGGCACAATGCCAGCAAGACTAAATTACCCAGTTTATCTGCAATCTGCAAACAGTGTAAACTATAAAACGGCAGTGGCTAAGCAAGGTCTCGATAATATTTCTACACAAGTTTGGTGGCAAAAACCTTAATCATTTTAACAAATAAAAACAGCATTTTATGAAACTTAGATATTTATACACACTACTTGTAAGCAGTGTATTATTATGGTCGGCATGCGAAAAGCATGATTTTGCAGACGGAGTGGTAAGTTCTATAACAACCGTTGAAGATATCAGAGACCTTTATAAAGGTAACGATGTAGTAATTTCTTCGGCAGATTTACTAGGCGCCGAAAAAATTAGAGGAGTAGTAATTTCCAACGCCGACTCTGCCAACATTAAGGAAGGTTTAGTAGTTATCCAAAATACACAACGAAGCAAAACACGTGGAATAATTTTAGTCATGCCCAACGCAAATGATTATAAAACGGGGGATTCTTTGATGATAAATGTAATAGGTGCTACTTTAACAAAGGCAGAGGGAGCGCTTCAAATCAAAAACTTGCAAAGCAGTGCCATCACAGTTTCCTCAACCGGCAATGCGATAGCTCCCCAATCTACTTCAAGCTACAGCATCAACATAAAACCAAGTGATTACGAAAGTACTTTGGTGCAAATTAAGGGAGCAAACGTAAATCCAGCACCGCAACCAGCTACTACTTTTAGTGGCAGTTACAGCTTGGTAAATGGCGCAGACAGTGTGTTTTTACATACAGAAGCTACAGCAAGTTTTGCCGATGCTTTGTTACCTGCAACTGCAAGTTTTGCGGGAATATTAATGATAAACAAAGATGCAAATGGTGTGCAAGCTATTCAAATTTGGCCACGTACGCAAGCAGATATTACAGAGCGAATTGCCCCAGTTAACCCTAACGGACCAAGTTTAGAAAAATCAGCAGTAATTATTACTGGTTTTGTAAATGATGCTAAAGGTGCTGACGGAAACTACGAGTACTTCCAATTTATGGCTACTCAAAATATCGATTTTGAAAAAACCCCAATGGCTGTGGTTACTTGTACAAACGCAGGTTCTGCAACGCCATATACCGGTACTGCACCCGCAGGCGGCTGGGCAACCGGAGGTGGCAGAAGCTATAAATTCAATTTAACTAAAGGACAAGTAAAGAAAGGAGATTTCTTTTATGTTGGCGGTGGAAACATGCGAATCAACGGCCCAAATTCTACCTCTATAAGTGATGCTAAATGGGTAACGACTATTAATTATAATGTAAATGATGGCGATGGTTTTGGAGCAAAAAGTGGCGGTTTGTTGCCAAATAGTGGCAACGCAGGTGGTATCGCCATTTTTGAAGGGACAAACGTAACGGAAACTTCCATTCCAGTTGATGCTATTTTCTACGGCGGAACTGGCACCACAACAATTTATAATGATGTAGATGGTTTTGGTTACCGTGTGCCAGAAAACGAGCATTATAACCCAATTGATATTGCCACGGCAACACAACAGCCTTTTTTTTATCAAGGAACTAACCTATACGTAATACCGCACCAAAACCCGTCAAACCAAGGGATATTTACAAAACTAGGTGGTGTGTTTGATGTAAAAACTAAAACTTGGACTACCCCTAGAGCTTATGAATTCTACCTAATGACCCAAACATCAGTAATTACAGAAATTGAGACTAACGGAGTAACAACAATAACTAACTAAAATATAAGCAAGGTATCGGATAAAAATCCGATACCTCTTTTAAAACAACATTCTTTAAAATGAAAAGAAGATCATTTATACAAGGTTTAGGTTTGATTACCGGAGGAGCTTTTATTAGTTTGAAAGCTAATGCTTTTACTAAATTAAAGAGAGATGAAACCGTTTCTGGGCGAGTAAGTAGCAACAATAAAGGCATAGCAAATGTTGTAATTTCTGATGGTTACAGTGTTGTTTTAACCGATGTAGAAGGTAATTACAGTATTACTCCAGATGAAAAAGCGCTAACCCTTTTCATGAGTACACCTGCCGGCTACGAGTTTAAAACGAATTACAGCATTGCCACTCAATACGAAAATTTAGGCGTTCGCAATCAATATAATTTTGTTTTGGCAACGTTAAATCAAGCCGATAAAAACCATCATTTCATTATTTGGGCTGATCCGCAGGTGCGTAATAAAAAAGATGTTGCACAAATGATGGCAACTTCTGTTCCTGATACCAAAGCGCACATACAATCATTAGGAAAAGATGCATTGGTTCATGGTATTTGCGTTGGCGATATTGCTTGGGATTATTTAGAGTATTTTCAAGATTATAATAAAGCAGTTGCTGAAATTGGCATTCCGTTTTTTCAGGCTTTAGGTAACCACGACATGAATTACCGCGAAGGTGGCGATGATACTTCGGATCGTACTTTTAAAGAAGTTTTTGGCCCAACTTATTACTCTTTTAACCGCGGACAAGCCCATTATGTGGTTTTAGATGATGTTAGATACTTAGGTACAGAAAGAAATTATGATGGTTTTATTAGTGAAGCACAGTTAGATTGGCTAAAGAAAGACTTACAACACGTTGCTGAAGACACCCTTTTAATCATCAATTTACACATTCCGGTACATAACATTGTAATAAACAATGAAGATTTATACCGCATTGTGAAGGATTTCAACAACGTCCACATCATGTCTGGGCATACCCATTTTAACGTCAACAACATCCATAATAATGTTTACGAACATAACCACGGAACCGTTTGTGGCGCATGGTGGACAGGGCCAATTTGTACCGACGGCACTCCACGCGGATATGGCGTTTATACCGTAAAAGGCAAC
>JBBSTQ010000200.1:0-6290 GCA_038235745.1 Sphingobacteriales bacterium | reverse complement strand
TAGTTATTTAAAAGAACCTATCATGAAAAAAATTATTACTATTTGTACGTTGGGCCTGCTGGGAACTAGTGCCTTTGCTCAACTAAAAGATGTAACTGTAACATTACAGCCCACCGTTGGCTACAATTGGTTTGATAACAAGACCGCCATTGAAGATGGCGTAACTTATGGAGGAAGAGTAGGTTTCGGTTTCGGCGAAGCAATTGAACTTAGAGGAAGTTATGAGAAATCAACAGATTTAAAAAACACTGTAGCCGGATTTGGCACTTTTTCGGATCAGTTTGTAAACAATTTCAACAACAGGAAAGTGGATCTGGAGCGTTTTGGCGGTGAGTTTAAAGCCAACATTCCTACACGCGGTACTTTTGTTCCTTACTTTACTTTAGGAGCTGGTGTTCAAAATTTAAAAGTTGATGTAGGTGCGGTAAATGGCCCAGCAAACACATTAAGATCTGAACAAATTTATGCTAACCTAGGTTTAGGTACTCAAATCAAATTAGGCGAGCGACTGTTCCTTAATTTAGAGGCTAAAAATACCGTCTTTAATTTAAACCCTTCGTCAGTAATATACCAAGATGACCAGGATCAAAGTGATATTCAAAACTTTTTGAACGACAATAACAGATCTCGGATGTATAACTGGTCTGTTTTGGCTGGTTTACAACTTTACCTTGGTGGCCGCACTCCAGAAGAGTATAGTGCAATTGACAGAGCATATCAAGACAAGTATTCTGGCGGCTTAAGTGGTTTAAAGCTTATTTTTGAACCTGCTGGTGCTTTTGTCAATTTCGATAACGAAACTAATTTTTCTGATTCATACTTTGGTGGAGGTAAAGTTGGTTTCGACTTTAACCAATACATTGGCTTAAGAGGTTATTACTTCCAAGCAATGAGAGATGAGAAAGTATCTACTGACTTTGATAATTTAGCAATGTATGGTGGTGATTTTATCGCAAAATTAAATGTTTCTCGTGGCTTAGTACCCTATATTACTGCTGGTGGTGGTTACTTGAACGCTTACGATAGCTACGTTGGTAAAGACGGTGTAAGTGGTGCAAATTCGGGTTATTTTGCTAAGGGTGGTTTGGGATTAAATATACCCCTTGGTACCAATTTAGAATTATTTGGAGATGCAAATATGATGTTCACATCGGAAAGAGCATCAAATGATTTACAAAATACAATTGCACCAGATGAATTGAAAAAACATACAGTCTACTCTGCTGGTATTCGTTTCCAATTAGGCAAAAAGCCTGCTGATACTGATAAATTGATTCAAAATAGGATTGATGAGAATGTAGACAACAGAACAAGAGCTTATCAAAAAAGAATTGATGAGTTGGAAGGTGAGCTTTCTGAAGCTTACAAAAACAACGACACTAATAAAGCAATTCAAGTTATTGAGGAAAAGAAAGACTTAGAACGCGAATTAGATCGAGATTCTAAAGCTAAGACTACTTTAAAAGAAAACAAAGCTGGTAGAGAGTCGAAAATTGAAATGACACCAAAAGAGCTTGAAGAGCTAATTGAAACAGTTATCCAAGGTGTTGATGAAGATTCTCGTAAAACGATGACTAATGATCAACGTATGGATCGTTTAGAGCGTTTATTGCTGGAAGTTAATACAGGAACTTACAGAGAAAACGCAACTCCAGCTCGTCAACAAGATGCTTCTCAAAGAATTCTTGATAAGTTAAATGAGCTGGACAGAAAAATTGACAGAAACACCAATAGAGTTGATAACTTAAGTGGAAATCTACAGAATCAAGATAAGACTGTTGTAATTTCATCAGGACAACAAGCGCCTGTTGGACCAATGCAAATTGCTGAGCCTACAGAAACTAAAGTGGTTACAGATGCAGATGGTAATACCACTGTTAAAGAGGAAGCTAATGGTGTTGCAACCGGCTTGGTAGTAAACCAAGGGCTATCGGTTTTTACGGGTTTCGCTATTGCGGATAGAGTAGGTATGGTTATCGGTATTAGAGGTAACTATGCATTTACTAACTCACCATTTAAGTTTATGCCAGACTTTTACTTAGTTCCAGGTAAAAATACTGGGTTCGGACTTAATGCTAACGTGGTACTACCTTTCACTTATGATGCAGGAGTTATCTTAAACCCTTACATCGGTGTTGGACTTGGTTACAATGATGCTGTAGGCAAAAGCACTTTTAGCCCAAATATTATTTTAGGTACTTCATTTAACCTTTTAGGCGGAAAGTTGTTTGCAGATTACACCGCTCATAATTTTATCGACATCCACAGAATATCAATTGGATACAAACTAAATTTTTAATATGATGTTGCAGCTAAACAAATTAAAAGCAATATTACCTTGTGTATGTATTTTATTTTCAACTAGTCTTTTCGCCCAAAGCGAAAAGACTACTGAAAAAAACACAATTGTAATGACAGAATCTGAGCTGACCTCGTTACTTAAAACAGTTGCGGATGCAAGAAGAGCTCAACTTAAAGAGCGACAAAGCGTTCAAGTGAAGCAAGATTTAGCCGAGTTGAGACAAAATAATTATCAACAAGGTTCGGGCATTCGAACTTCTGGATTCGATAATGGATCAAATCAGCAAATTTTGAGCGAATTGCGCTATCTAAACCAACGAGTAGATAATATGAGCCAAAATAGTAATGGTATGCCGTCTAGAAGCAGGGATAATTCTACTTACATCATTCCTGGCAATTCTGCTCCTAATCAGGGTTATGCTCCAAACAGTGGAAGTACAACAACTTTGCTACCTTCAAATAACAATAAAATTAGAGATTTAGAAGCCAAAATTGATTCTTTGAGGAATGCTACCCCTGCGAATCCTAAAGGAGAAAGTTCTTTAAAAGATAGCTTAAACAGGATGAATGGCAGATTAACGGATGTAAGACGCTCTTTGGATAGTTTGGAGTTAAAAATGACAGCTTCCGGAAAAATTGTTGAAAAAGATGATTCAAGAGAAAAAACGTATTTTAAACAACAAGTTTATTTTGCAAATGACTCGGAAAAACTGGATGATGAGTATTTTCGATACATAAAGGACTTTACTCAAATTTTAGTTACCTATCCAGAAGCAAAAATCTTGATGGAAGGCTGGGCTAGCCCTGTAGGAAAGTCTGACTATAACAAGCGACTTTCTATGCGCAGAGCGGAAAGTGTTGAGAGCGCATTTATCAAAAATGGAATAGCCAAAAACCGTTTGATTGTTAGTTTTAGGGGCGAAGATAAATCATCTTCTGAACAGCATGCAAGACGAGTGGATATGTCTATTATCGTAAGGTAACTTATAATCTTGTTCCCAACTTGGGACAATCGAACATAGACCAATCTCTATGGTCGATTTTTTTTTGACCGCTCAGTATTTTGTTTGGTTTTAAGTTGTTACCTCACAAATTCGTTTGCATTAACAAATTGGCTGAAATGCGTCTTAGCCATAGCTAATCGTGTTCTAGATACCGTTGGAATTCCAATCGCGGAATTAAAACCGCACCCATACTTTCCAAATGTTCTGTGTAAACTTGGCAGTCTATCAGATTAATGTTCGCATTTTGGCAAAGCCAAATCAATGTGGTTTTAGAGGCATTACTCTTTTCAGAAAACATAGATTCGCCGCAAAAAACTTGGTTTGTTAACACACCATACAGTCCACCGACTAACTCCTGCCCTTCCCAAACTTCAATAGAATGAGCAAATCCTTTTTTGTGTAAATCCAGATAGGCTTTACGCATTAAACTATTTATACAAGTACCATCTTGTACATCACTAGTTTCATATGCAAAGTAGTGTAAGACCTGTTCAAAATTTTTATTGTGGGTTACACTAAACTTTTCTGATCGCAAAAGTTGGCGCATGCTTTTACTGATTTTCACTTCGTCGGGATAAAGCACAAATCTTTTCGGCGGACTGTACCATAATATTGGATCGTCTTCGTTAAACCAAGGGAATATCCCGTTTTCGTAAGCTAACATCAATCGCTCTGACGATAAATCCCCACCAATTGCGAGCAAACCATCGTCATCCGCAAGTGCAGTGTCTGGAAAAATAAGCAAGTTTTCAAGTTGAAATATCATTTAATCGAAATACATTTTAAACCTTTGTGGATTTGCCAAGTCACAAATGTACAACAAAGCTTTAGCACAAGGTTTTTGGTTATAAGGATTTAGTTTTTGAGGAAGAACCACCTGTAATGGGTGGTTTTTTTGTTTATCGTATTTCAACTCAGCAATTTTGACTACACATTTTATTAAACAACGCTCAAACCAAATGATTTATTCGCTTGAACATTAAATAACGTTTATTGATGTAGCTATTTCGCGGAATTTATTATTAAAACGCAATAAAACTCGGAATTAAATCACTCCCTACAGACAACTCCCTAACCATGTTGATCTTATACGATTCTATCTTCTATAGATTAATCCGATTCTCAATTCTAAGTACATAGTTGGTCTCAAAAAAAAACTTATCCATCCGGTTTACTTGGCTACTTCTAAATTTTGGCAATGCACTATTTGCTACATACGCTTTCTTTACTTTGAAATTTTCAGCATCTTTTTGCTCTTCGAAACACAAAATAGTTTCTCGCAATTGCTCTTCAGCATCTTTGACCCAGGAGTTGCCTTTGCTAACTCTATTTTTTAGCTCCACAAAAATAATTGTTCTATCAAATGATATAAATCCATCACACCTCTTTGAGTCTGTATCATCAGCTCTCTTGATTTTAATACAATTATCAATTGCTGTAAACTTGACTTTTAATCTATCTTCATTTAAAACGACAGCAATCCATTCTTAGCCATTAGCTTCATCAATATAGGCAGGCTCAGAAACGGGAGAAGCTTTATCACATAAACCGAATATTTTATTGTTTGATAAACTTTGACAAGTCTGTTCAAAAAAAATTTGTATTCATACTTTTTGTTGCACTTCTAAAAGTTGAGCAAATAATTCATTAGTTTCTTCTATCTCTTGATTTAAAAAATTATCATCCGATGGTAATCCGTTATAGTTGTCTAATTTTTTAATGGTCCCCTCAATTTCATTCATCTCATAAATTTGTAATGATTTGCTTGAAATAACTGATTCGATAGGAATTATGTTCGCAAGATATTTTTCCAAATCATGTGAGTTTGTATTATTTTTTAAGAGATCACCTGCTTTAACAGCCAATGAAAGATGGTTTATTAAGTAGGGGCTATGTGTTGTAATTATTAGCTTGTTTTCTTTGTTGTAGTTATTGAACCTCAAAAGACTGTTTAGCATTTCCTTTTGAGAGGCTGGATAGAGGTTTTGTTCTGGCTCTTCTACTATATTAATAAAACTGGTCTTATTAAACTTTGATGACAATGCTGATACAGCAGTTCTTCGTTGTTCAACAGTTAGACTTTCATTAGAATAAATTTCAGCAATAGAATCTTTAAATCTTTCGAGTTCATAAATACTCATTGAATCTAAGTTTGATTCGGTCTTTTTTTTAATTCCAGATGCTAAATAATGTGATACAATATACAACGGCACAAGAGACTGAAAACCACTGGACGATTCTGTCAAGCGGACTTTATAGTTGAGTCCTTTGATGTTTAAAATGTCATTAAGTTTATCGTACTCTAATTCTACATTATTTATTGGGAGCTTAATGCTTCCTTTTACAGCGTCTTTTGCATTGTCAAACTCTGTTAAGAACTCTTTTAGAGAATCAGAAGATAGCTTCAATTCATTTGGGCTTTTAACGTATGAGATAAAGTTCCTTTCGGCAGGGATATACATTATTTGCGGCAAGGAATAAGACTTATTTTTAACTTCTTGAGTGGTTAGTATGTCGTCTTTAAAAGTTATTTGAAACGCTTCACCCTGATATTCGATTTCCGAAATAGTTTTACCATCCTTTTTAACTAGATAGTTTTCGAGTCTATGGTAATTTAAAAACTGGTTTTTTAGTTTATTTTTTCTAGAAAACCACTCATTATCATAATCACCCCTTACCAGAGCTTTCTCTATCCAAGAAAATGTTGAGATTAATTTAGCAATAGTACTTTTACCACTTCCTTGATTTCCAATAAAAACGGTGGTTTTTTTAATATCAATCCAACCTTCGTTTTCTGAAATGCCTTCTCTAATTGGACCAAAATTTTTTATTTTTATTCTACTCATAGAAATTTCAACTTTAAGTATTTGCTATATCTCAAAATTACAACATAAAAATACATTATTTTTTTAGTTTCATCCGGTACAACGGGAATGAACGCTTTTGTAGATTTTTATCAAAAAGATTTGCTAATAAAAGTCGGCG
>JBBSTQ010000199.1:0-6319 GCA_038235745.1 Sphingobacteriales bacterium | reverse complement strand
TATTCCAGAATAGACAGAGACCAACCGGATTTGAGGACTGCTTTTTATGCTAGATCTGCAAATACACAAGAAGATTTTTCTTTGGTAGAAAGAAATACAAGAAGATTTTATTCAGATTTAGGTGAGGACAACTACGGTGGATCTGTTAACTTCTCTTTACCTTTTAATTGGAAATCAAACAAACAGCTTTTTAAAACAGGCGCTTTAGCTTCTTTAAAAAACAGAGACTTTGCAGGAAGATACTTTCAATTAAAAGCAAACAATAATGCTTTTACAAGAGAGATTTTAAAGTTGCCTATTTGGGAAATATATGACCAGCAGTATGTAAGGGAAGACGTTGTCTTTTTTGATGACTTTACAAATAATGTTGATTCTTATAAGGCTAATTCCGATTTAGGAGCTTATTATGCTATGATGGATAGTAAATTTGGAGAAAAGGTGAGATTAGTTTATGGTTTAAGAACGGAGTTTTATGCACAAGATATAGATGCGACTGACCAGAGCGGACAAAAAATAGATGGCAAACAAGATTTCTTTGATATTCTTCCTTCTGCAAACTTTAGTTATACGCTAACCGAAAAATCAAACCTAAGAGTCTCTGCTTCAAGAACTGTTAACCGACCTGAGTTTAGGGAATTAGCCCCTTTTGACTTTTTTAATTTTACAGATAATAACTCTATTGTTGGAAATCCTAAGTTAAAACGGGGACAAATAAATAATGCAGATTTCAGATATGAAATTTATCCATCACAAGGCGAAGTAATTACCGCTACAGTATTTTATAAGTATTTTCAAAACCCTATAGAGTTTTCCACAGATGCACAATCAAATCAAGATTTAAGGAAATTTACTTACAGGAACGCTGAAGATGCTTACGCTTTAGGCTTTGAGTTTGATATTCGTAAAAAGTTGAATTTCTTAGGGGATGCAAGCTGGTTAAATAATTTTGTAGCATTTGCGAATTTCTCTTTAATTAAATCACAGGTAACTGTTAAAAATTTAGTTGGTGAAGAAAAAAGACCTTTGCAAGGGCAATCGCCTTTTCTTGTTAATTCCGGCTTGCAATATAATTCGTCAAAATCTGGCTTATCCGCTAGCGTACTTTATAATAGAATCGGTGACAGAATTTACGTTGTTGCTATTGATGCCGGCTATCCTGCTTGGATCGAAAAGGGGCGTGATATTGTAGACTTTCAAATATCTAAGAAGCTATTAGGTAATAAGGCCGAGTTGAAGCTTAACGTTTCTGATATCCTTTCGCAGGACTTTGCTATTTATCAAAATTTTACAGACAATAAATTGAGATTTAACAGTAGTGATAGTAGAAATATATTTCAGTCTAACCAGGGAAGTAATATCAGTTTATCTTTTAGTTATAAGTTTGATTTAGGAGTAAAGTAGAAGTTTACAACTTATAAAAGGAAACTAAAATACCGTAGCCAGATTAACATAAACTTAATATAAACCTTATCATATACTAACATCAATCGTATATTTTTGGGAAAGAATAATTTTAAAAACAAACAAGATGAAGATTACAAAATTTATGGCATTAATGCTTTCTGGAGCAATTTTTTTAGGAGCATGTAAAAATGATGATGGTCCAGAACCTATAGACCCTACTACTATAATTATAGCAGAAGGAGGGGTTTTAACGGGGTCATATAAACAAAACGTAATAGTACAAGGTAAAAGCATTACTCTTAAAGGTTATACTTATTTTGAGAATGGTACAACTCTAACTATTCCAGCTGGTACAACCATTAAATCTGATGTTACCGAGAAAGGTGCTCTTTGTATAGAAAGAGGTGCTAAAATTGTAGCAGAAGGATCAGCTAACTCCCCTATTATATTTACTTCTGGAAAAGCAGTTGGACAAAGAAATCCTGGAGATTGGGGTGGTATTTTAATTTTAGGTAAAGCTAAAACTAATAGAACAACAGAGCCAACTATAGAAGGTGGTATCGGAAGACCTTATGGAGGCACTGATGATGCTGATAACTCTGGTAGTATGAAATTTGTTCGTATAGAATTTGGTGGAATTGTTGCGGCTCCGGGTTCAGAAATTAACGGACTAACCTTAGGCGCAGTTGGTTCTGGAACTGTTTTAGAAAATATACAAGTTACGTATGGTAATGATGATGCCTTTGAGTTTTTTGGTGGAACTGTTAATGCGAAAAATTTAGTCTCTTACGCGAACGCAGATGACGATTTTGATTTTGATTTTGGCTACACAGGAAAGATACAATTTGGAGTTGCTATGAGAGACCCTGAGTTTGTAGATGCTGGTGATGCAGGGAATGGTATCGAAGCTGATAATGACTCTGGTGGCTCGACTGCTACACCGAATACAAGACCAGTTTTATCTAACTTTACATTTGTTGGGCCCGGGGTTACTACATTAGGATTCCATAATTACGGAAATCGTTTCAGAAGAGCAGTTCAGTTTGTGCTAAATAACTCAGTAATGCTTAACTGGGCTAAAGGAGGATTTTCTATGGAGTCTGACCCAACAGTTACTGCTTACAAAAATGGTACATCAGAATTTAAAAACAACATCGTTCATGCTTTAGTCGATCCGTATCGTTCAGGTTCAACGGTTATGACCGCTGCGGAAGTTCAAACTAAAGTTGAAGCTGATGGTGGTTTAACTGCTGCAACTGCTGCTGCGGTAAATTTAACTTCTCTCAATTTAAGAGCACCCAATCTATTACCTGCTGCGGGTTCTCCTGCATTAACAGGTGCTGCTTTTGGTACGTCATTGCCTAGTTCATTTTTCACTTCTACAACATACAGAGGTGCTTTTGGTACAACAAACTGGATGGCAGGCTGGACAAAATTTGACTATACTAAAGGAGCTAACGGATATTAGTTGATAAACATAAAGCTTATATGAGGATAATATTTATCCTTTTTTTAAGCAAAACATCAGGCTTACAAATTATACTTCACGCGGTAAATTTGTAAGTTTGGTTTAGAAAAGTGGTTCCAGCTATTGGAATCGCTTTTTGCTTTTGTGGGAGGTCTAAAAGGTTTACTGTCTCTACTTCGAGGTGGAAAGATTTTCTGACGTATTTCGGGGTTTGAGATTGATATGCGTTACAAGCTGGTTCCCTATTTGTGAGATGTCTCTCCTAAAGGAGATGGCTGTGCCACTGCCGTCGACGTGACGGCGTGAGTGGGTTTATGGTATGATTGGTCTATCTATTTGTGAGATGTTTCTCCCAAAGAGATTGTCCCAAAGCGATGCCTTTGGCACTGTGCCACTATTTTAGCCATGACTATTAGGGCGGATTTTTGGCTTAGATCTGTTCCAGATAGCTACAAAAATCAACATGAATTTGAGCGTGGACGTTATTATTTTACAACCTAATCTATTTTCAATGGTTTAACCAAGCCACTTGCAGAGGATATCTCCATATTCACTGTCCCAACGACCACCTCGGCTTGCGCTTTAACAGGTATTCTGTTTGCGTCATCACTGATCCACAAATATATTCGTCCGTTTTTTTTAAAGACTCTGCCTGGGCGTATGGATGGACTAAACTTTAAACATTTAATTCTGCCCAATTCGGTTTCCACTGTTTCTTTGCCAAAGTACTCGATAATTAAAGGAGTGATTTCGTCGTCTAAAAAGTAATTGATGGTAAACTTATCGCCGATCTTTATTCCGCTTAAATCTAAGTTTCGAGTAAAATAATAAGCACTTACCAAATCAAATGTTTGGGTTGCTGGAGATTTAAAAGTTCCTTTTCTGGCAACTACCTTTTTTTCATCCTGATAAAACCTTGCCTTATCGTTTCTGCGATATTTGTTTTCTCGAATGTTTTCTGTGTATAAATAAGGGCTGTAATTGTTTTTATCTATATATGAATCATAACGGTTACGCACTTTGTAAAAAATATCGAAAGACCCAGATGTACCGCCTTCTACCAATAAATGATAGGTTGGTTTGTTATTAAACTTAATGTCAGTAGCTAGCACCCTAATCTTAGCTTCAGCTGCAGTTAAAAAACCGTATTTGAGCTTGTAGGTAAGTGTTTCGCCCTCTTTAAAAGTTGAAGTATTAAGGTAATCTATGCCTTGTGCAAAACTGCTGCTGCAACTTAAAATTAACGCACAAAGTGCAATCGAAAACATCTTCATAAACCTGTAAATTACAAATTTTAAACCAAATTAATCTTTGCGTTTAAAAATTGGAACAGTGGAGCAAGGTTCGCCGTACATTACACTTTTAGCGATAGTGCTTAATTTTGCTGTGATCGCCATAAAGGCAGCCGTTGGAACTTCAATGTCTCCACATCCCTTAATAACAAGACGCTGATCTTGGTACTTTAGCAGCGAAGTTTTTTCTAAAGCCAATAAATATAGTGATGTTTCTAAAACATCTAAGTCCCCGAAAACAAAAAAGTTGGCATAAGGCGCAAGTTTAGATGCGATAAGCATATAAGCCCAAGTGGGTACTATAGCGTCTGCCGAGCAGATTACTGATACATTTTTGCCAGTGTATTGTTCCCAGTCGTGTTCTTTCACAAAAGCCCTGAAATCTTTCTCCCGTAACATTAAACCTTGAAAAAGATTGTCTTTAATATCATAAATCACCCTTTCGCCTGGGTGATGAAGTTCTGCAAGGTCAAAAGAAACTAATCCGCTTAAGGCGACTTTATTGACGATGTTTTCTTGAATTTCCATATCTCATTAAACTAAAAAAGCCGGGATTTGTTATCAACCCCGGCTTTAAAATTAAGTATTTTATCTATTAATAAAACTTAGCTCTGTTATCTTTTACTTTAGCCTTTTTGCGTAAAACTTCAAAAACTGAAGCGTCAACTTGTTGGTTAATAGTTTGTTCCATTTGGTCTTTAACCTTTAAAACATTGGTTAAAGGGGCAGGGTTTGTAAAACTCTTTACAGTATAAACATAAACACCACGGTCGCCTTCAATTACTTTAGACAATTTATTAGGTTGTGAACCAAAAATGCTACCAATTACTTTGTTTTCTTGTGCAACACCTGGAATTACAGGGTTAGCAAAAACAATGTTTTCTACCGGTGTAACTTGTGTGCCAGTTTTTTGAGCAACTTGTGCTAGTGATGATGCGCCGTCTGTTGCTTTTTCAAAATTGGCTTTTAACACTTTAGCCTGTACCGATCTTTTAACATCTGGCTCAATTTGAGTTTTCACATCATCTAAAGATAATGTGCCTTCTGGTTTCACAGCAGTTAAAACCGCCACTACATATTTATCGCCAATGTCGAAAATTTCGTTTCCAACATCGCCTTTATCTGCTTTGTAAGCCCAACGAATCAGAGGTCTGGCTTCTTCCAACCCTGGTAAAGAAGATTGTAACGGACCTACATCTGCACCAACTAATTTGTTTAAACCTTGCTTTTGTGCGTTATCTTCAAAAGATTTTAAATCACTAACATTACTTAAAAAGCTTTGAGCCTTTTGGTAAGCAGCTTGTTCTGTAACAGAGCTGGGTAATAATCCTTTATCTACAACGGCAAGTTTAGCCACTCTTGAAGAACCAATTTGGTTTTGGATATTAATTATATGTAATCCAAATTGTGTATTGATAACCATTGTTTGACCAACAGAACCATTAAAAACAGCATCTTCTAGAGCAGGAATCTGCGCTAATTGACCCCCTCTGGCAAAAGTACCTAAATCGCCACCTTTGTCTTTAGAACCGTCTGTGCCATATTGTGCAGCTAGTTTTGCGAAATCGGCACCGCCTAAAATTAGTTTCTTCAACGAATCTGCTTTCGCCATTGCTTTATCCATACCACCTTCTGTAGCTGGATTAATTAAAATGTGACGGGCTTTTACAGAATCAGGGCTTGTTCTAAGATCAATTAGCTTAGCTACTTTATATGTACCATCAGAAAAATAAGGACCGTAAACAAAACCTTTAGTTGCGTTAAACATTACCGAATCTAAAGCAGGTTCTAATTGACCCTTCTTTTGGTAAATGATAGGAGTTTTTGTGTCTGCATTGATTGCGACAAATAACGAATCATTAGTTGATGCTCTTAAGCCTTCAGTAATCTTGTCTATTTTTGCTTTCGCATCTACAGTATCTTGCTTTGATGGCGCCGCATCAAAAGCTACGTATTCAAAAGTTCTGGTTTCTGTTGCGTTTTTGAACTTGTATTTATTTTGCTCGTAATACTCTTTATAGTCTGCGTCAGTTACTTTTACTTCTGCATCAGGCATACTTGCGTAGTCCTTATATATGTACTCAAAATTAACCAGCTTGTTTTTGTTGGTGTAATCATCTTTAGCGTCTAAAGAATTTACGTAGATCCCATTTTT
>JBBSTQ010000198.1:0-6340 GCA_038235745.1 Sphingobacteriales bacterium | reverse complement strand
TTTTCTGAAGAAGTCGTAATTTTCATCCTGCTAGAGATTTTGACTGAATTTAGTCGAAATTTTGGAAAGAAAAAAGTCCTTGGAAACTATTTCCATCGACTTTTTCTCTTTCCTTTTCAGCTAGCTTGCGGATTTAAGGTATCTTAGAAAATTGATTCGTTTTAAGGCTTTAAAAGAAAAGAAATCGTTAAAGCTCGACATCATAAATTTGATCGTGAATATTAAAACTTATCAATATTAAAACATCCAAATCATTATCAAAACTGCTATTTAACTTAAAATCAAACCGACCTCGTTAATTACAATTTCTTGATTAATGTCTCTTTAAAGTCAGGTCTCAAAAAATAGCTACCACTTCCAATATCAGACAATAATTTTCCTAAATTTGGGATATAACAGAATACAAGACCATGAACGAAATAACCGTAGAAGAATTAAAACAGTGGCAAAAAGAAGGTAAAGAATTTCAGTTGATTGATGTTCGCGAGCCTTTTGAATATGAAATGTCAAACATCGATGGCGAAAACATTCCCTTAGCAGGTGTAGTGATTGAAGCAGATAAAATCAAGAAAGATATCCCAGTAGTTATGCAATGCAGAAGCGGCGCTAGAAGTGCAAATGCCTGCATGCAGCTTGAACAAAACTTGGGCTATACCAACTTATACAATTTAAAAGGTGGCATATTGGCGTGGGCTGCTGAGTTTGACAATGATATGCAAGTTTACTAGTAATGGGTAAACACATCGCTTTTAGCGTAATTCTGAATGTTTTTATGATTGCATCAGTAGCGGTTGGGTATTACGGATACAAAGCGGGGAATTACTATTTTATCCCGTTGGTGTGTGCTGCGGCATTTGGTTTAACAGTTTATTATAAAATTAAACATACCAAATTTGTAAGGGAAGAGATGAGAAAAAAGGCGGAATTTAATTTAAAGGCTAAATCTAAGAATAAGAATAAACACTAAATAAATAAAAATGATTTTAATTGTAATTGGAGTTTTTGCTTTATTAGCGGCTTTTGTATTAACGAGACAACCTAATCCTCAAAGCACACAACTAGGCAAATTGTTATACATTGTTGCGCCAGTGGCTATTGTAATTGGGATGGCAACATCGTGTTTTAAAACGATTGAAGCTGGAGAGGTAGGCGTAAAAACGTTATTTGGAAAAGTAGATGATGATGTTTTATACAGTGGGCTAAATTTTGTGAATCCGTTGGCAGAAGTGGTAATGTTTGATGTAAAAACGCAAAACTACACCATGGCTGCAGCACAATCTGAAGGCGCTGTGCAAGGCGATGATGCAATAAGAGTTTTAACGGCTGATGGGTTAGAAGTGGTAATGGACTTATCAGTACTTTTTAGCGTGAAAAGTGAAGATGCTCCAAAAATATTAAAATCAATTGGAACTGATTATTTAGATAAAATAGTACGTACAGTTTCCAGCACTATCATTAGAGATAACGCAGTATCTTACGATGCCGTAGCTTTGTATTCTACAAAGCGTGAAGAGTTTCAGAATCTGATTTCTGTTAGTATCGAAAGAAACTTTGCGAAAAGCGGTTTGAAATTGGAACAATTATTAGTCAGAAATATCGCATTGCCAGCATCGGTTAAAGCGAGTATCGAATCTAAAATCAATGCTGAGCAAGATGCGCAAAAAATGACTTTTGTACTTCAAAAAGAAAAGCAAGAAGCTGAACGTAAGCGAGTAGAGGCGCAAGGTATTGCAGATTATCAACGTATTATTTCTTCTGGCTTATCTGACAAGCAATTGCAGTACGAAAGTATCCAAGCTCAATTAGCCCTCGCAAAATCACCCAATACCAAAGTAATGATTATGGGAAGTGGTAAAAACCCGATTATTATTGGCGGCAACTAAAACGCCGAATTTTTAATGAGCGATATCAACCCTTGGCAAACGCTAAGCAGCAAAAAAGTTTACGATAATCCTTGGATCGGGGTAACCGAGCATCAGGTAATTAATCCGTCTGGCGGTAATGGTATTTACGGCGAAGTCCATTTTAAAAACTTTGCAATTGGAATTATCGCCATTGACACTGACGATCAAGTTTTTATGGTGGGGCAGTATCGCTTTCCGCTGAAACAATATAGTTGGGAATTGCCAGAAGGAGGCGGACCATTAAATGAAAGCCCCATAGATTCGGCAAAGCGAGAGCTTTTGGAAGAAACCGGTTTGGTCGCTGAAAACTGGAAGGAAGTTTTGAGAATGCACCTTTCAAATTCGGTAAGTGATGAGTTGGGGATTTTGTACTTGGCAACGGGTTTTGAACAATTTGCACCTGAACCGGAAGAAACTGAACAGTTAGAAGTCAAGAAAATGCCTTTTGAAGAAGTTTACCAATCGGTAATTAGCGGCGAGATAACTGATTCGTTGACTGTTGCGGGTATTTTGAGGGTTAAGTTATTGAGAGAAGGGTTTTAACATCTATATTTGCGAAATGAGTAGATTTTTTGGTTTTATATTAAGCCCTTTGCATCATTTTGCTTTCTTTTTAACCTTAATCATTTTTCAGCCGATACAGTGGTTGAGCTATAAGTTTGGTGGTTATAAAGCGCATAAAGTTTCCGTGGATGTAATGAACTTCTTTTTGACTGGTTCCTATTATCTGTTAGGCGGGACTATAAAATTCAAAAATGATCAAGATTTGCCAATCGGCAGACCTATCATTTTTACGGTTAATCATCACAGTATGTATGATATTCCGCCGATGATTTGGTTTCTACGAAAATATCACGCTAAGTTTATTTCTAAAATTGAGCTCACTAAAAATATCCCTTCCATCTCTTTCAATTTAAAATATGGTGGCGGTGCAAACATTGACCGGAAGGACCGAAAGCAATCTTTGGGCGAGATTATGAAACTGGGCGAACGGATGCACCAAAATAATTGGTCGGCCGTGATTTTTCCAGAAGGCACTCGGTCTAAAGACGGAAGCATGAAAGAGTTTCAGATAGGTGGAGTAGCTACTCTTCTGAAAAAATCACCAACCGCGTTGATTGTGCCTATTGCTATAGAAAACTCTTGGAAAGTAGTAAAAAACGGAACGCTTTGGCTACATGCTTTTGTGCCAATAACTTTTACGGTTTTGAAACCTATTGAGCCAATAGGAGTCGACGTGGAAAAAGTGATCAAGCAAGCGGAAATGGAAGTTAGGGCAGTTGCGGAAGGCGCATTTCACGAGCCAAATCGGCATTCTAGCTGATTACCTATTTGTGAGATGTTTCCCCAAAGGGTTGGCTGTGTCACACTATAGTTTAACATGACGAAAGATAGAGAAACGCCGTGATTGTGAGGTTATTGGCGAAGCCATCCCTTTGGGAGACGCATCTCACGAGCAATTTTTCGGTTTAGTTCTAAATATAAATGTCGTGTTTTTCTTCTGATTTAATATTGGAGGGTTACATTACGAATCATAAGTTGAAAATGTTTTATATTCGTTTTTCATTCAGTTTTTCGGTTGCGTTTATCTATAAACGGGATATCCGAATAAATTCAAAATGTCAATACAATGAAGGCCATAAATATAACTGCATACCCTGAAGATCCTTTACAAATAGAAGCTATTAAAGCTGTGATTGAGGCTTTCAAAATAAGGTACAGAATTTCGAATGTTAAAGAAACTGACTCGCCGTATGACCCTGATTTTGTTACGATGATAAAAAAAGAGAAAAGCAGATTGCAGAAGGTAAAGGAATAAAACTGTCCGTAACTGATTTTAAAGATCTATGCAAGTAGAACTGACAGATGATGCTCAGGAACATTTACAGTATTGGCGTAAGATTGGAAATAAGTCCTTTTTAAATAAGATTGTTAAACTGACGGAGGCGATTATAGAAAATCCGTTTGAAGGCATCGGTAAACCAGAGGCCTAAAATATGACCTGACGGGTAAATGGTCACGCAGAATCAACCAAGAGCATCGATATGTTTACAGTGTTGAAAATGATATTTTATACATTTATTCGCTGAAGGGGTATTATTAATAAGCCGAATAACCTCAACGACTACCTCCCTCCCGGCGGGCAGTTCTCTTGCAAAAACTTAGTGTAGGTTAAAGCCAAATGCCTAGTTGTTCCTTCGCCTTCTCTAATGCTGTGTGTTCTGTTGGGGTAAGCCATCATCTGAAAAACTTTGCCATGCTTTATCAGCTCGTTTATCATTTGTTCAGCATTGTTATAATGTACATTGTCATCGCCAGTTCCGTGAATCAGCAATAAATTCCCTTCCAAATTTTTAGCGTGAGCCAACGGAGAATTGTCCACGAAATAATGACGGTCTTCTGGCAGTAAACCCATATAACGCTCCTGATAAATGTTATCGTAATTCAGTTGGTTGTCAACGGCTGCAATAGAAATTCCGGTTTTATAGATTTCGGGGTATTGCATCATCAGGTTTAAAGTGGAAGAACCTCCGCCACTCCATCCCCAAACGGCAATTCTATCAGCATCCACATAATCCCATTTTAAAATTTCTTTGGCAGCCATTGCTTGGTCGCGGATATTGATGTCGCCGATACGGTGGTAAATGGACTTACGCCATTCCCTGCCTTTTGGTGCTGGTGCGCCACGTCCCTCTACCGACATATAGATATAACCGTCATTGGCCATGTTGCCGGCATATAAACGGTTGAAGCTGATGCCGAAACGACCTACCACGGTTTGCGTTGCCGGTTCTCCATAAACATAAAACACTACTGGATACTTTTTTGTGGCATCAAAGTCTTTTGGCTTTACCATCCAGCCGTCCATTTCAATACCATCTGCAGTTTTAACTTTAAAAAACTCAACATCCGGCACCGGATAGTTTTTTGCGCTTTCGCTGATCTCTCCGCCGCTTAATCTTTTATGCGTTGGCAAAGCAACAACGTCGCTCAGCGGAAACACCGTTGCGCTAGAATAATTGTGAAAAGCCAGTTTTCCATTCGGCGAAATATCATAATCATGTGTTCCGCTCTGGTTTATCGGTGTAACCCGAGTAGATTTTCCGCCTTTTAAACTTACTTTATAAAGGTATTTCTGTGTTGCATTGTCGGGCGATGCCATAAAATAAACGACGCCATTTTTTTCATCCACCAAATTCAGTTCAATAGCGTCAAAGCTATCTTTAGTCAATAAAGTTTGTTTTCCATTTAAATCGATGGCGTAAATCTGTCGCCAACCACCTTTCTCACTCAGCCAAATAAATTTGTTTCCTTTATCAATCCAAGTCCAACCAGTTGCTTCGGCTTTCGCATCCACCCAAGCTTTTTCAGTTTCTGTATAAATGGATTTAGCAGAATTATTAGCGACATTCAACAAAAGGATGTTGCTGATGTTTTGCCTGCGGTTCAATTGTTGTATAATCAGTGATTTAGAACTGTTCGCCCATTCCATCCGTGGAATATAGTTTTGAACTGCACTGCCCGGAATATTCATCCATTGTGTTTTTGCTGTGGCAATGTCAACCACGCCAATTTTGCAAGCACTCGGATCTTCACCCACTACCGGATATTCTACCGGTACGGTAAATGGATACAAAGAATCTGTATTGTTGATCATCAAATAGTTTTTGATTTTACGGGCATCAATCTGCCAATAGGCAATCGATTTGCTATCAGGCGACCAGCGAAATCCGTCTCGGCAATCAAATTCTTCTTCGTAAACCCAATCAAAAGTTCCGTTGATTAAGCGCAACGTTCCATCGGTGGTTAGCGCTTTTGTTGCTCCTGTTTTTAAATCCTCCACATAAATATTATGTTCGCTTACATAAGCAACGCTGGAAACATCCGGCGAAAATTTGGCAAACATTAGCGATGCTTCTGGCTTGTCTTTCCCAATCTGCTTTAAGCTTCTTGTCTTTAAATCGTACACCCAAAAATCGCCTCGAGTATCATAACGCCAAACTTTTTTGGTATTGGTATTTAACAACACTTTTTGGTTTCCGTTCGCGAATGCAAAACGCACCACATCTAAGCTTTTCCCATCAGTACCAATTAAATCTTCTTTTGCTATTAAAACTGAAGTCTTGGTCGCATCCATCGCATCACGTTCAACGATGTTGCCGTTTTCTACCTCCATAATTTTATTGCCATCCAAAGACCAGTAGGTTTCTTGACCCCACTGTGCGAAAACCGAGGAAGAAAAAAGGAAGAAAAGTAGCGTGGAAAAAAAGAGCCTTACCCTAAATCCCTCTCCGGGGGAGAGGGACTTGCTTGTGTTGGGGTTCAGCCTCTCCCTAAATCCCTCTCCGAAAGAGAGGGACTTGCTTGTGTTGTGGTTTGTCTGGGGTTTGTTGGTGTATGTAAATTTCATGTTTATTTTTAGTTTTGGTGTGAAA
>JBBSTQ010000197.1:0-6356 GCA_038235745.1 Sphingobacteriales bacterium | reverse complement strand
ATGCAAATGCAGAATCATTCAACTCAAAAATAAAAAACTTTAGAGCTAATTTAAGAGGGGTTACGGATATTGACTTTTTCCTTTTTAGGCTAGAAAAATTATTTGCTTAACAATCTACTCCCCAACTTTTTAACCTGATCCCATACATGTAAAGGTAAATATCTGTTGCGCCCAAAGCCGCCGCCCACTCTCCACTTGCCGCTCCGTCAACATTCCATTCGGTTAGCCAAACAGGTTTACCCGGAGCTTGATTTCTAACATAATCCACATCTTTAATTAACGCAAGCCTAGAGGTAAGAAGAGAAGCATACGCAATGTCGCTTTCTCCTGGCTTGTCAGGATCAGCACCTACATATTTATGGATAGATATGGCGTCATAATATTTTTTATCGCCCATTATGGTAGCGTTATAACCATTTTGGTTTGTGCGCCATCCTAACGGAATTGAAACTTTGATTCCAGGTTTTGCTTTATGGAGCGAGTCAGCATTCTCCTTAAAAAGCCTAAGTTGATCGCTTGGTTGGGCGGTCGTGGTGTTTCTAAAAAAGCCCCAAAAATACTCGTTACCCAACTCAACATCAGTTATATTAAGTCCATCGGTGTCATACTTTTTTAACCTACGTACGTTACTTGCTGCATCTGCAAAACCAACCGAAAAATTAAATAAAACATCAAAGCTATTTCCATATTTTGCTTTCAACTCCTTGTTCATGCTCAACATATCTGGGTAGCCCCATTTTATGTTAGATCTGATGTATTGATCAAGAATTGACTCATAGGTTGTGTTATCATAACTGTCGTTATTAAAACCATCCGTCTCCCAATTATAAAAATTGCCTTCGCTAAAGCGGACACTTACTGGGTTAAAAATGCGGGCTAGTTCTTTGTCTTTGCTTGATTTAAAAGCCCAGTAATTGTATCCTAACAACTTGTTATTTGCATTTTCTTTAACGGAAGTATCCACATCTAACGTTGCAGTTACTGTAGCTGGCAAGGTAAAAGGATAGGTTTGTGCAAAAACGTTCGCTGTTGAAAGCAATGCTACAAAGAGAAACAAGTATTTTAAACTTGCGCTCGCTGTACCTTTGAATTGTGTATTTACGCTCATAACTGTATGCAGACCAATGTAATTTTAAGTTTAATTTTTCTTATTCTTAATTGTCAGCTTTAAGATTTTTTCGATATCTATCCATCTGACTATTTCACAAATTTCACGTTTAGATTTTGCTGAAAAACAAAATACTCCAACTCAGCTAACCGTTTAAGAATTAAATGTTTATAAAAAACAAAAATAAAGATATTCAAAAAAAATGTCCTGCACTATGCTGATATTTAACATTATAATTAATTCGATTGCTTAAAGCCATTCTATGATTTTAAGATTTAAGCCAATAGGCCTCAGACCATGTGTCCGTCAGTGTAAAATTCAATTGTAAAGACCTTAGCTGTATGCCTACTAAGCGCAGGGTCAGAGGGAGGTATTGTAAAGCTATTTATCTATAATAATTGAAATTGGATAACTCAAATAAAACTAAGAGGAGAAACTTTCATTTCTCCTCTGAATTGACTGCTATTGGAAAACTAACTTTTTAGTTTCGCCATCAATTTTTAGCAAATATGTTCCCTGTGGTTGATTAGATAAATCAACTTTAGAATCTTTACCAGATTTAACTTTTGTACCAGAAAGGTTATAAACTTCCCAGTTACCAGATTTGTTAATGGTAAATAAACCGCTTTCACTTGGGTTAGGATAAATTTCTGTAGTAGATGTTTTTGGTACTTCTAAATTATTAACTAAGCCATCATTATTATTTATAGATGAAACAGTTGAAGAGCCTTTGAAAGGAATCTCAGAAATAACATTGATGGAGTATGGAGGTAACGTTATTGGTCCTGTTCCTGCCTTTTCAAATTTCAATACATTCTCATCTTTACCGTACAATCTATCATCAGACAAATTGTTAAACTTAATAGAATTTAACCTGTAATAACCATAGTAACCCAAACCATCAAAATCTACACTTAACACAACGTTCTTACTGGTTTTGTTTACGGCATAAATCATAGTTTTGCCGTTTTTCGTTACTGCTTTTGCTGTAACCGCAGACACTCCATTTAAATTTGCGTTGCAGTTCATATAGCTACCCATTACAACACTATTTTGAAATACAGAACGCGTGGCTTCATATACTGCACCAAAACCAGTCTTTTTTAAATTAGCAACGGTTCTAGTAGCATCTGTACCATTTGAGTTTTTAAACACGTACAATGGATTTAGTCTCTGATTTGCTATGAAATATTCTGCTCTATCGTAAATGTTTTGGTTTTCAAATAAATAAACATAAACGTCTGCCATACCTAAATATGAAGCTGCATTAAATCCACAACTCACGCTCCACTCTGTCAACCATATTTTTTTCCCCGGAGCAAATGACCTTACAAAATTGGCAGATTCTTCATGTTCTTTCCTAGCAGTAAGAATTCTTTTATACGCAGCCGCAGATTGAGGATCTGCATCTTTATCTTGTTCTACATATTTATGAAGAGTAATTGCATCAAAATAATTTTTTGTAACGGTCAATTTTCGGTTATAATCTGTGTGGTTGGGGTCATTAGGATTAAACCCTAACGGTAGAGATATTTTTACACCCGGATTTTCTCTTTTTAAAGCGGCCGCCAAAGAGACCGATCTTCCATAAATACTTTCAGCATCTGGAATTTCACCGCTACGGGTAAATGCCCAAAAAAGTTCATTTCCTAATTCTATATAATTTACTGGTAAACCATCTGCTAAATTGCTTTTCATTCTAGCTATTGATCTAGCGTTACTATCAAAATTTAAGTTATACGTCCATAACATGTTAAATCCCAATTCATTATATAAACCTTTCATTCCTGGATAACCAGTTATTTGATTTCTATCCATAGAATTTCTAAGCTCTGCAGAAGTAGATGTTAACCGAGGTGTTGACGTTAAATAGGGATCCTTAACTCCATCATTATTTATGTAGCTAGATTTGTCTGTTTGATAATTATAAAAATTAGAAAAAAGCCCGCTAGGAAATCTAACGGTAATTGGATCTAAGTAGCGCACAATATTTTTATCTTCAGTAGAAGTATAGCCAGTAACGCTAGCACCTAGTAATAAGGTTTTAGCATTTGCTTTAGAACCTGTATTTACGTTGATTTTAGCTGTAACCGTACCAGGTAGAGAAAAAGGATAAGTTTGTGCTTTGGTATAAAGCGAAAAGCACATTAAAAACATTGTCACAAGCAAACAATGCTTAACCTTCAGAAAAGTTTTCTTTTCTGACAAGAGGGTTCTTTTACAGAACTGATTTGTAAAATTTGTTTTCATGAAAAAGTTTAATTGGTTAAATTGATTCGTTAAAAATATATAACGTGAACCAACAAACCATCCTGTACTGTCCTGAATTTAGCGTCAATTTGATTAAATATATTCTGCGACTGTAAAACTCCTCAATAAACACGTCTGACGGCTTATTCTATAAAGAAAACTTTAAAAAACTGACAAAAATATTAGATATTAAATTTGTAAGATGCGTAGTGCCTAGCCAATTACAGCAAACAAAATTATACCGATTAGTGAAGTTTTTTTTGGCTACTAAAGGTTATCCGTTTTAGTGCTTTATAAAAAAAGATAACGTTATTGTGTTCAGATTCATTGCAAATTTGAACCTTGTTACAACAGCGTTATCTTTAACTAACATTTTATAGCTTAATCAACGTAAAGTACCTTAAATCTTGTTGCTTAATTGTACAACAGTTTAATTACTTCGTTTGCTGTGTCTAGCAAATAAATACCTTTTGGTAAGTTTGATAAATTTACCTGATTACCTTTTCCCTCTTTCAATAAAGCACCGGTAGAGTTAAAGACTTTCCATTCTTCATTTTTAGAAATTGTGAATATCCCCGAGGTACTTGGATTTGGATAAACCACTAGTTTATTGCTAACTAAACTGAAGGAAACATATCTAATGCCTTTTTCGGCAACAGTTCCATCATTGTCTATCTGTAATAATTTATAGTAATTTTCTTCTGAAGGATTGCTATCATAAATCTGATACTGATTTAATTGATCAGAATTGTTTGCGCCAGCAATACTCCGCATCAATTGAAACGAAACACCGTCTGTAGATTTTAGCACCTCAAATCTGTTGTTATTTTTTTCTGATGCAGTTTTCCAGTTTAGCTTTACCCTGTTTTGCTCTGCCTTAGCATCAAAAGAAATTAGGCTAACGGGTAAAGTATTTAGTGAGATTTTTAAGCTATCCAAATTGAAACCAAAGCTCCCCGCTGTAAAACGTAAAACATGTTGGCCTGCTGTCAAAGACACTCCGGATTTAGTTAATTGTACGTAAGTGCTGTAACTGCCGGTATTTGGCAAAGCAAAACCTGTAAATAAATCAATGTTTTCGTCTGGTAAAGAGGCTCCAATTGTTGCGGTTCCACTTGGCCGGCCAGATGAATAAGTAAATTCAAAATCATACGTTCCGCTATTAGCTACGTTAACTGTATATTCTAACCACTCGTTTCCACTAAAATTACCGATGATATAACCATCATTTCCATCACTTGAAACGCCTACTTTATCATTCCTGAAAGTGTTGTTTGCGCCCGTATTTGTATCGTTAAATGCAATTCCTTGCCCGCCGTTGTCGTAATGTTCTGCTTGGATCGCACCTGGTATTGGAAACGCTGTTCCAGTGTAAGGAGACTGCCCTGGGTTTGCAGTTGGCATAGGTTCAAACTCATATTTCTTAAATTCAAAAGACCCTAGTTTAGTGCTCAGTTTAATTTCTGAGCCTACCGCAGAATTACTTCGGGCCACCGTTTCTAGGTAACTATAAGCGCCGAATACGGGTTGATTTGGGTTGGTGTAAACTGCCCAAGCCGCAGCTCCGTCCGCATTTAAGGTTCTTGATGGGTCTCCCTTTCTATCAAATCCTGTTTTTATCCAGCCCGAAGGTGGTTCATTTGCTAAAAAGCTCTCTAAATCATTTTGCGTTTTGCCACAAATAAAACTTCTATACTTAATAACTGTACCCACGGGCAAATCGGTAACAAAAGAAAGATTTACATTTTCTTCTGCTTTGTAACCAAGTGACGCCGAGTTATAATTGTAAATGATAGCATCAATATTGTTTCCGTTTAAACTTTTAGTTATAATAGCATCCAACAGGTTATCGCTAGCCGTTGGTGTACCTGTTTTGCTTGTTAAAAATCTTGTTTTACCGTTCATAGATTTTAACATTGCAATACTTTCAGGTTCGCTACTACTGGGCCGCATTCCCCATCTATAAATATTTTTAATTCCTTTGTTCTCGTGTTTATAAAACAAATTGGTAAATGAAAGATTTACAATATTTGCGTGTGGAGTAGCTACTGTAAGATAACCCTTTCCGTCTGGTGCACCCATTGTGGTAACGATTGAATATTCCATAATGTCACAAGTGGCGTTGGCGTTCCATTTAGGATGTTCTACAAGTGGAACGAACAAAACATTGTACTTGGTGGTAAAATCACGATCGGATGCGCCGTTAATGAGCAAATAATCAGATATCCCCCAAAAATCATAACGTACATCACTATTATTAAAACAGTAGTTGATCAATCCGTCAGCAAAAGATTTTATCACTTGACCCTTGTAATTTAGTACGCTACCATTCCTAAATACAAACCTTGGCTCTCGCGTATGTAAACCAATTGTAGCGTTTGGTAAAACTGATAATACAGCCCTTACCGTATTGGCATAATGATCAATAAAGTCTTGCTCCGTTCCGTACCAATGGTCTGGTGTTTCAATTTCTGACCCTACCCTAATTCTCCATGATAATACCTCAGCTTCGCCGTACGTTGCCACCAATTCGGTCATCATCGACTTAATAAAATCAGCATAAGCAACTTTATCAAATGGCGGAAGCGAATTGCCGTAAGTACTTACTCTTTCATCTTCTCTGAAATTCACATTGTCTCTAGTACCTGTCGGGATAAAAGTGTAACCACGTTGAAAACACCAAGGCACTTGGTCTATCACAATTTGATGGAGTGTTATTCCGTCCCGCTTAACGCCGTTAATCCTAGTTTTCAGCTTTGTCCAGTCGTAAACGTAAGCACTGGTGGCTTCGTCATAACTAACAGGGTCAAAATCTAAATCTGGAACGTTTACGTTATTCTCTACTTTTTTTATGCCTCCAACCATTCGTACCGTGTTTACTTCTAAACCTGGCTTTACGCCTACACCATTAACTGGAGAGATGCGGTTCACAACTTTCCATATATCGTACAATGGCCCTTTATTATTGGTAGTATTGGTAAAGTCTGTAGATAGGGTT
>JBBSTQ010000196.1:0-6408 GCA_038235745.1 Sphingobacteriales bacterium | reverse complement strand
ATTTTTTATAACATCAATAATATTGGCAACAGAGTTCTTATTAGTACGATAAATCATTTTGTCCTCAGCAACCTGCAATGCTTTTAAGGCTAAATCTTCATCAGCCAACTCCAGAAGTAGCTTATCCGATAACCAAGCAATCAGTAGTTCATCTTTATCGGTATCAAAATATGTAGCTAATTTAATTACTAATTCTCGGTTTGGCTTGCGTAAATCTCTTTCAATTTTACTCAAAATAGCTTGATCAATATCCAAATACGCAGAAACAATCCGTAACGGAAGGTTTTTATCTTCCCTCAGCTTCTTAATAATGTCTCCAAACGTTTTCATTTTTGCTAAAATATGTTTTGACAAAAATAGTCAAATTTTTTCTGTTACTGTATCAAATATGATATTTCGCCTAACGGTTGGTCTATTTCGATTTTAATTCCTGTCATCCCCGCAGCCTCCGCCGCTTCCACATCAGTAAACTTATCTCCAATAAAATAACATAAAGACGGCTCTAAATTGAAATCTTTTATGCCTTGCAATAACATACCGGGCTTGGGTTTTCTGCAGTCGCACTCACCAGTAAAGTTGGGATGGTGCGAACAGTAATAAAATTTTGAAATGGTAATCCCATGTTTTAGATAATCTGCTTCAACATGGTCATGCATCTGTTTTAAGATTGCTTCCGTGTACCAACCTTTAGCTAAGCCACCTTGGTTTGTTGCAACTAAAATTAAGTAACCTCTATCTTGTAGTTGCTTTAAAATCTCGTAATTATGTGGTAAGATCTCAAAATCTTCAAATGTGCATACATAGTCGCCTAGTTCTTTATTTATAACGCCGTCCCTATCTAAAAATATAGCCTTCTTACTTTCCATGTATGTTTTTTTTGTACAAATTTAGTAAAAAAATAGACGGTGGTTTTATTCCGAATGCGTTTAAACGTAACACAAGCGACATAAGATTTTTACAAAATGTGAGCTATTTAGTCAAAAAACGACGATTTTAGAGAAAAAATACATAAAAATTAATAGGTTTTGCAATCCTGAAAAGGTAATTATAAGTGAGGTTTCTTGGTTATTTTTTAAAAAAATGTTATTTTTTTTGTATTTTTGTCAAACATTGATGGTTTCTACTGTTGATTTGTTGTGTTTTTAATAAAAAAATAACGACGTATTTATTTCCAAAAATTTATTCATATTTTGAACTCCAAACCCAAACTAAAAAAATATAATTTAATGAATCAACCAGATCAAACTCAAGAAGGATTATACGACTCAAAGTTTGAACATGATGCATGTGGTACCGGATTTATCACAAACATCAATGGCAAAAAGTCTCATCAAATCATTGTTGATGCGCTAACCATGCTCGAAAATATGGAGCATAGGGGAGCATGTGGCTGCGACCCGGATAGTGGAGACGGAGCAGGTATTATGATACAGATACCTCATGCGTTTCTGCTTGATGAGTGTACCTCAGATGCAATAGCATTACCAGAGCCCGGTAATTACGGCGTTGGAATGATGTTTTTGCCTAAAAACGGACACGACCGTAAAGCTTTGAGAAAGATTGTTGAGGCTTGTGCCAATCAGATGGGATTGCCGGTGTTAGGGTACAGAAAAGTGCCTGTAAACTCAGATGTTATTGGCGAAACTTCAAGATCGGTGGAGCCATTAGTTCGCCAGATTTTTATTGGAAAGCCTGACCATATTGTTGATAACGATGATTTTGAACGTAAGCTTTACGTACTGAGAAGGTTGATTAGTAAAACATTGACGGATAAAGTGGCGGGCGCTATAGAAGGAGAATTCTATTTCACTTCTTTATCATCAAGAGTCATCGTTTACAAAGGTCAGTTAACTACTTATCAAGTACGTCAATATTACAAAGACTTGCAAGATGAGCGTGTGAATTCTGCTTTCGGGATGATTCACTCTCGTTTTTCAACCAATACTTTCCCTTCTTGGAAATTAGCACAACCTTTTAGATACATGTCTCACAACGGTGAGATCAACACATTGACAGGTAACTTAAACTGGTTCTACGCCGGAGTAAGGTCATATGTATCTCCATTCTTTACGCCAGAAGAAATGGAAATTCTGTTGCCCGTGATTGATAATAACCAGTCAGATTCTGCTTGTTTAGACAATATCGTCGAGGTTTTAATGCATTCTGGACGTTCATTGCCACACGTAATGATGATGTTGGTACCAGAAGCTTGGGACGGGAACGAAGCGATGGATCCTTTGAAAAAAGCTTTCTATGAGTTTCACGCAACCATTATGGAACCATGGGATGGTCCTGCAGCTTTAACTTTCACAGACGGAAAATTAATCGGTTCTATTTTAGATAGAAACGGTTTACGTCCTTTAAGATATGTGATTACTAATGATGACCGCGTAATTGTTGCATCAGAAGCTGGAGTTTTAACAATTGATGAGAAAACAGTAATCCGTAAAGGCCGTTTACAGCCAGGTAAAATGTTTTTGATTGATACAGAAAATGGCAAAATCATTACCGATGATGAAATTAAACATCAGATTGCAAGCCGCCAACCTTACGGCACTTGGATAGATAATTATAAGATTAGGTTAGAAGAATTGCCTGAACCAAGGGTGTCTTTTACAAAGATGACTAAGGAATCGATTTACCGTTACCAGAAAGTGTTCGGTTACACTCGTGAAGACATTGATACCATCATTAAACCTATGGCTTTGGATGGTAAAGAACCAATTGGATCAATGGGAACTGACGTTCCTTTGGCTGTACTATCTGATCGTCCGCAACATCTTTCAAGTTATTTTAAGCAGTTTTTCGCACAAGTTACCAATCCGCCGATAGATCCTATTCGCGAACGTTTGGTAATGAGTTTGGCAACCTTTATCGGTAACAACGGAAATATTCTTGATGAGGACAAAATGCATTGCCATTGCGTTACCTTAAAACAGCCTATCTTAAATGACAAAGAGTTAGAAAAACTTAGAAGCATTGATACAGGGTTGTTTAACGCAAAAACGTTGCAAACTTATTTTAAAGCTGATGGTTTAGATGGTTCTTTACAAAGAGGACTTGATAGGCTTTGCCGTTACGCAGAAGATGCAGTTAACGACGGTTTTGAAGTATTAATTCTATCAGATAGAGCAATAGATTCAGAACACGCTCCAATACCTTCATTATTAGCTGTTTCTGCTGTTCACCACTTCTTAATTAAAAAAGGTTTAAGAGGTGCGGTAGGCTTAGTTGTAGAAGCTGGCGACGTTTGGGAAGTTCATCAATTTGCTTGTTTACTAGCTTTTGGTGCTACGGCAATTAATCCTTATTTGGCTTTAGCATCAATACATGCGATAAAGGTAGATGAAAGATATGATACGCCTTTAGATGAAACGGTTCTTGTAAAAAACTATGTGAAGTCTGTTTGTGATGGTCTGCTAAAGATTTTTTCTAAAATGGGAATCTCAACTTTGCAGTCGTACCACGGTTCTCAGATTTTTGAGATCTTGGGCATTAACAAGGAAGTTGTAGATCAATATTTTTGTGGAAGTGTAAGTAGAATTGGTGGCTTAGGTTTAGATGAAATTGCTAGAGAAGCATTGAGCAAACATGTTAGTGGCGTTGAAGAAAGCGCTGCACAGTTATTGCCAGAAGGTGGTATTTATCAGTGGAAGCGTAGAGGCGAGGCTCATTTATTTAATCCAACAACGATACATTTATTACAGCATTCTACCAAAACTGGTGATTACGAGACGTATAAGAAATATGCAAATGCGGTAAATAATCAAAAAGAAAAAATGTACACTTTACGTGGACTTTTAGATTTTGCAAAGCATCGCGATTCAATTTCAATTGATGAGGTTGAACCAGCAGAAAACATTATGAAGCGTTTTGCGACCGGAGCAATGTCTTTTGGTTCCATCTCTCACGAAGCACACAGCACTTTAGCTATCGCCATGAACAGAGTTGGTGGCAAGAGTAACACAGGCGAGGGTGGAGAAGATGAGATGCGGTACGAAGTAATGGAAAACGGCGATTCAATGCGTTCAGCTATTAAGCAGGTGGCATCGGGTAGATTTGGAGTAACCATAAATTACCTAACAAACGCTGATGAGTTGCAAATAAAAATGGCTCAAGGTGCAAAACCTGGTGAAGGAGGTCAGTTGCCAGGACATAAAGTTGATGATTGGATTGCAAGAGTTCGTCACTCAACGCCTGGAGTAGGTTTAATCTCTCCGCCACCACACCATGATATTTATTCTATTGAGGATTTAGCACAGCTAATTTTTGATTTAAAGAATGCAAATAGAGCTGCTAGAATAAATGTTAAACTGGTTTCAAAAGCTGGTGTTGGAACAATTGCAGCGGGTGTAGCAAAAGCACATGCGGACGTTATTTTGATTGCAGGTTTTGATGGTGGAACGGGTGCTTCGCCAATGAGTTCGATAAAACATGCTGGTTTACCTTGGGAACTTGGTTTAGCAGAAGCACACCAAACTTTAGTTAAAAATAAACTAAGAAGCCGTGTTGTTTTACAAACAGACGGGCAACTGAAAACCGGTAGAGATTTGGCAATTGCCACTTTATTAGGTGCAGAAGAGTGGGGTGTTGCAACTGCTGCTTTAGTAGTTGGCGGTTGTATTATGATGCGTAAGTGTCACTTGAATACTTGCCCGGTTGGCGTGGCCACTCAAGATCCAGAATTGCGTAAACTGTTTACAGGGAAGCCAGAACATGTGGTTAACCTGTTTAAATTTATGGCAGAGGAGATGAGAGAGATTATGGCAGAGCTTGGATTTAAAACCATTAACGAAATGGTAGGTAGAGTTCAGTTTTTAAAACCTCGCCCGGATATTACACATTGGAAAGCTAAGAAAGTGGACTTTTCTGCATTATTGCACCCAATGGTTTATCCAAAAGGTTTAACGCTTTACAATAGCGAAAGTCAGGATCACGGTATGGATAATATCATTGATTGGAAACTTTTAGAAACAGCGAAGGCAGCGTTAGAAAGTAAAACTCCAGTATTTGGTGAGTTTACTTTAAAAAATACGGATAGAACTGTAGGAACAGTGCTTTCTAACGAAATTGCGAAAATATACGGTTCAGCTGGTTTGCCAGACAACACCATTAATTATAAGTTTACTGGTTCAGCGGGACAAAGCTTTGGAGCATTTGCAGCGAAGGGAATTTCGTTTGAATTAGAAGGCGAAGCAAATGATTACGTTGGTAAAGGTTTATCTGGAGCACAATTAGCAGTTTATCCTGCAAAAGATGCAACGTTTACACCAGAGGATAATATGATTGTTGGCAACGTGGTGCTTTACGGCGCAACCTCTGGAGAGTTGTTTATTCGCGGACAAGCTGGAGAACGTTTCGCAGTCAGAAATTCTGGTGCTACAGCAGTTGTAGAAGGAGTTGGAGATCACGGTTGTGAATATATGACCGGTGGTACAGCATTAGTCATCGGTAAAGCTGGTAGAAATTTTGCGGCAGGAATGAGTGGTGGCATCGCTTTTATTTACGATTTGGACGGCGAGTTTGTTGATAATTGTAATGTAGAAATGGTAGATTTAGATCCGTTGAGCCCTCAAGATGAAGAGTTAATCATCAAACTCTTACGCAAGCACAATCAATTAACTGGAAGTTCTGTCGCTAAAAACTTAGTTGACCATTGGAAAGATGAATCTTCAAAATTCATCAAAGTATTTCCGAAAGAGTTCAAAAGAGTTATGGCAGAAAAGAAGCAATTAGAATCAATTTATTAAGATGGGAAAAATTACAGGATTTATGGAGTTCGGGAGAGAACTTCCCGAAAAAGTACCTGCAAAAGATAGGGTAAAAAATTACAAGGAATTTGTAGGGATGTATTCAGATAAAAAACTGAACGAACAGTCTGCAAGATGTATGAACTGCGGTATTCCGTTTTGTCATAACGGTTGTCCTCTAGGTAACGTTATACCAGAATTTAATGATGCCGTTTACAAAGAAAATTGGGAAGAAGCCTATAAAATATTAAGTTCTACAAATAACTTCCCTGAGTTTACCGGCAGAATTTGCCCAGCACCTTGCGAGTCTGCATGTGTGTTAGGAATAAATAAGCCAGCGGTAGCAATTGAAGAGATAGAGAAACACATCATTGAAATTGCTTACGAAAAGGGTTTTGTAAAAGCCTATAAACCTATTTTAAGAACTGGTAAATCGGTCGCAATAGTAGGATCTGGTCCGGCAGGAATGGCCGCGGCAGCACAGCTTAATAAGGTTGGACATGAAGTAACCGTTTACGAACGAGATGATTACGCAGGTGGTTTGTTGCGTTACGGGATTCCAGATTTTAAATTGGACAAAGCCGTTGTAGAACGAAGAGTAGGCGTGATGAAGGATAGTGGGATCAACTTTAAGTTTAATACTGAAGTTGGTACGGAT
>JBBSTQ010000195.1:0-6453 GCA_038235745.1 Sphingobacteriales bacterium | reverse complement strand
GGTTTTTGGAATTAGAGCGGTAATGGAAGCCATTAGTGCTGGAAAAGATATTGAGTCTTTGTTTTTACAAAGAGGCTTATCTGGCGACTTAATGTCGGAGCTTAAAAACCTTTTGAAAGGGCGTGATATTCCATCGCAATTAGTGCCTATTGATAAATTGAACAGGATAACCGCTAAAAACCATCAAGGTGCAATCGCTTTTATTTCGCCAATTACGTATCAAAAAATAGAAAATATTATTCCTGATGTTTACGAGCGTGGCGAAGTTCCTTTGATTTTAATTTTGGATGGGATTACGGATGTCAGAAATTTCGGTGCAATCGCTCGGACAGCGGAGTGTACTGGCGTTCATGCGATTGTGGTTCCTAAAAAAGGTGCAGCTCAGGTTAATCCAGATGCCGTAAAAACATCTGCCGGAGCTTTATATAAAATCCCTATTTGTCGCCACGATAGTTTATTGCAAACCATGCGTTTCTTAAAAGATTCGGGCTTGCAGATTGTTTCTTGTACTGAAAAAACTGATGACTTAATTTACAAACCAGATTATACTGCCCCAACAGCTATTATCATGGGAGCAGAGGATGAAGGAATAAGTTTTGAACTGATCCGTAATTCGGATTATTTAACCAAAATTCCAATGGCTGGCGAGATTGCTTCATTGAATGTTTCGGTATCAGCCGGAGTAATTTTATATGAGGCAGTTAGGCAACGATTGGGTTAGTTCATTAGTCATTAGTAAATTTTATAATCAGCTAAAGGAGTTCATTAGTCATTAGTTCATTTGATAATCGCTTAAAAAAGTTCTTTAGTCATTTGTTCACTAGTAAAAAGGAGTTCGTTAATCATTAGTTTAACTCTCACTCAAATTCTATCATTCACTCATTCTATCATTCAAAATTTATTCATCCTCTCATTCAAAATTCTCTCCTTCACTCATTCAAAATTCTATCATTAATCAGATGCACAATCCACCAACAGAAGAAGAGTTTTACAAAATCACCGACAAGGATATTCTTTTTGAGGATAACCATTTAATCGCTGTTTTTAAAAAAGCCGGTTGGATAGTGCAGGTTGACGATACCAACGACCCATCGTTGGATGAAATGGTTAAGACTTATATTGCCGAAAAATATAATAAGCCGAATGGTGCTTTTTTAGGAGTGGTGCATCGCCTAGATCGACCGGTTAGTGGCGTTATTTTGTTCGCAAAAACATCTAAAGCTTTAGACCGCATCAACAAAATGTTTAAAGAGCGGGAAATGCAAAAAACTTATTGGGCTGTTGTACGCCAAAAACCTAGTATGATGGAAGGTAATCTGGTTCATTACTTAGTTAAAAATCCGAAGAAAAATATTACGACAGCTTATAATACAGAAGTTCCAGGTAGCCAGCGAGCCGAGTTGAATTTTAAGGTTCTCGGTTTTCTTAATGATTATTATTTGATAGAAGTTGACCCGATAACTGGTCGTCCGCATCAAATTAGGGCGCAATTGGCAACTTTAGGCAGTCCAATAGTCGGCGATAATAAGTATGGCTATCCTCGCGGAAGCAGAAAAAAATCTATTTGTTTACACGCCCGAAGGTTGGAATTCATCCATCCCGTAAAAAAAGAACCGGTCAAGGTTTTTGCACCCTTACCAAAAGATGGTTTTTGGGATAAGTTTGAAGATTTCAAACAATAATAATTTTGTTGATTATCGCTTTTCAGTTTGTTGATACGCTTTCAGTAGTGATATAATTAGCTCTCATATATTTTCTTTTTTCAAAAGCTAAAAAGCTTTTTTTAAAAAAATTTAAAAAGTCCAGCCAAATTTTATATTTTGCGTTAGATTTTGAATATGGTAATCCTGCTATTTTCAATCTCTACAACCTCAAAATCTAAAATAAATGACTGAACAAAAAAGCTACGGTTCCGCACTGTACACCTTAATCACTGTATTTTTTTTCTGGGGCTTCGTAGCTGCCAGCAACGGAATCTTTATTCCTTTTTGTAAAACTCACTTTAATCTTACGCAATTTGAATCGCAACTGATTGATTTTACTTTCTACGGCGGTTATTTTATTGGTTCACTAGTGTTGTATTATGCGTCGCAGATTTTTAAGGTGGATATTTTAAATAAGATTGGTTTTAAACACGGTATTATTTACGGATTGATCATCTCCTCTCTTGGTGCATTATCAATGGTCCCAGCTGTAAACTCTGGTTCGTTTACCTTTATACTTATTTCGTTTTTTGTGATTGCCATTGGGTTTTCATTACAACAAACAGCTGCCAACCCTTTCGCCGTGGGCTTAGGAACGCCAGAAACTGGAGCCGATCGCCTGAATCTTGCGGGTGGAGTTAACAATTTTGGGTCTATTTTAGGGCCAATAATCGTCAGCGTAATTTTATTTGGTAGCGCTGCAGGAGCGATGCCCAAAGAAGTGGAGATTGCGTCCATCAACAACCTTTATTACATTTTAGCGGGGCTGTTCATCGCAGTAGCGATATTCTTTTCTGTTTCTAAACTGCCTAAAGTTACCAGCGACGAGCAGATAGAGGCCAGTTACAAAACCAATGTACCCTTGTTCATCATGTTCATCGCATTCATGCTTATTTTGGCTTCAGATATTTTGGCAAACACCACTGGTCTTTCAAAATCCATATTTGTATATCTTTCATTAATTATAATTGTATTCACTTTGCTTTTTGCTTCAAAATCGGCAAGCAAGTCGCCAGAAGGCTGGGGTGCAATGAAGTATCCGCAATTGGTTTTGGGAATGCTTGCAATTTTTACTTACGTAGGTGTGGAGGTAACTATTCAAAGTAATATGGGTGCATTGCTTCAATTGCCAAGTTTCGGCGGGTATGACGAATCCGCAATTTCTCCTTTCATCTCCCTTTATTGGGGCAGTTTAATGATTGGACGTTGGACAGGGGCAGTAAGTGCATTCAACCTTTCCAAAAACATGAAAAGAATACTGACTGTTGTGGTTCCTTTTTTCGCATTTGGTGTTATACTTTTCTTCAATCATGTTACCGGTACAGATATTTCTCAAATGTATATTTACGTAGTTTGCATCGCTATTTTAGTGGTTGGCTTTTTTTACAGTCAAGAAAAACCTGCTAAAACGCTCGCTGTGTTCGCTACTTTAGGTGTCATCGCCATGATTATCGGCTTGTTGACCGATGGGAAAATCGCGACTTATGCTTTCATCAGCGGAGGCTTATGCTGTTCAATTATGTGGCCTTGTATTTTCTCGCTTTCCATCACTGGCTTAGGGAAATACACCAGTCAGGGTTCTTCTTTTTTAATTATGATGATTTTAGGTGGAGCGATAATTCCTCCTGTCCAAGGGATATTGGCAGATGGAAGCGGTATTCATTTCTCTTACATTATTCCAGTAATCTGTTTTGTTTACTTGCTTTTCTTCGCTTGGAAGGTAAGCAACGAGTTAAAAAAACAGGGTTTTGATGTTAGTAAGATTGAGGCGGAAGGTGGACATTAGCTATAGTGTTTGACCGAATATTGGTATAGATTTTATTTCCATAACCGGTTAATTGCGTCAATTAACAACGCAAAACAAATAGGTTAATAAAATATCAGCCTCAAACGAAATAAATGAATTCATCAATCAAAACCTTACTCTCTGCTTCGGCAGTAGCGTTAACAGTTTTCAGCGCATGTATTAACAACCAAAAAGGAGCTTCAACATCGGCAGATTCTTTGAGTCCACAGATGGTAGATAGTGCTAAGTTTGATACCACGATTAACGGCAAGGCGGTTAAGCTTTATACTTTGAAAAACAAGGGTAACATGAAGGCCGTTTTTACAAACCTAGGCGGGCGAATCGTTAGTCTTTTGGTGCCAGATAGTGCAGGAAAACTAACTGATGTTGTGGTAGGTTTTGGTAGCGCAGCAGCTTATCAAAACTCTACGGAACCATATTTTGGTGCAACAATAGGTCGTTACGGTAATCGTATTGCTAAAGGAAAGTTTACAATTGACGGCGTTGAATACCAATCTTCTTTAAACAACGGTGCAAACATGTTGCATGGCGGCAAAAATGGATTTCAAAACCAAATTTGGGATGCCACACAGCCAGACAACCACACTATTATTTTAACTTATCTTTCGACGGATGGCGAAGAGGGTTTTCCGGGCGATTTAAATGTGAAGGTAACTTATACTTTGACTGACGATAATGAGCTTAAACTAAATTACGAAGCTACTACCGATAAAACAACAATTGTAAATTTAACAAATCACGCATTTTTTAACCTCAACGGCGAAGGTAGCGGAACTATTTTAGACCATACTCTACAGATTTTTGCAGACAAATACAATCCTGTGGATTCAACTCTAATTCCAACCGGAATTGAAAAAGTAGTAAAAACGCCTTTTGACTTCACAAAACCAACAAAAATAGGTGCAAGGATTTATCAAGACAATCAGCAGTTAAAGAATGGCAATGGCTACGACCATAACTTCATATTAAATGGTACAAAAGCTATGGGAATAAATCACGCTGCAATGATAAAGGGAGATAAAACAGGTATCGTGATGAATATTTACACGCAAGAACCAGGTCTGCAGTTTTACAGTGGTAATTTCATGCAGCGTAAAAACGTATTTAAAGGTGGTGCAAAAGACGATTTTAGAACTGCCTTTGCAGTGGAAACACAACATTTTCCAGATTCTCCAAACCAACCCTCATTCCCGTCAACAGAATTAAAACCTGGCGATACTTACAAAACAAGTTCTATTTATAAATTTACCACCAAGTAGAATATCTCATAAACTAAACAAGCTTCCCGAAATAATTTCGGGAAGCTTGTTGTTTTACCAACCAAAATTAACTGGTTTCTTAATATCAGGATGCAAGCTATAATGCACTGGACAAGTTAACGCTGCGTTCTCCAAAATTTTCTTCTGTTTATCGCTGTATTCTCCTTTTTTAGGAAAGTTGAAGTTGACGTGTATTTCTGTTACCCGTCTCGGTTCAACATCCATTATTTTGGTCACTTCGGCACTTGCGCCATTTATATCAATTTCATGAGTACGGGCAGCAATTCCCATAATGGTCATCATGCAACTAGCTAAAGAAGTCGCCAATAAATCTGTCGGAGAAAATGCTTCGCCTTTTCCTTGGTTGTCTAAAGGTGCATCGGTAATAATATCTGTAGAGGATTGTAAATGGGTTGCTGTGGTGCGCAACCCACCGTTGTATAATACTTTTGAAGTAGCCATATTTTTTTGTTTTGTTCAAATTTAGTATATTATTTATTTTACAGCGGGCTAATCCGTCACTTTGGGCAAATACTAATCTTTAAAAGGTCTCTAAAAAGAAAACTTTTTAGAGATACATTTCTCTATTAAAATTTTAAAAATCTTTATATCAGCAAATTAAGAATTTATAGAGCAGTTTCTAGCTTTATGGATATTAAATTGATGAAAGGAAAAGTAGTTTTTATTGATTTATGAGCATTGCAATTGTATTAGGTTTATTGGTTTTAGCAATCATTCTATTTGCTTCAGAAATTATTTCTGTTGATGTGGTTACTATATTTATTTTGATTGTACTCTGTTTAACGAACGTAATCACTCCAAAAGAAGCTTTCGACGGTTTTTCGAGCGATTTCATCATTATTTTGGCGGCTATTTTTATTATGGTGGGTGCGTTGAAAAAAACAGGCGTTATTGATACATTTATTGCCCGCGTAGTCAACGTTAAAAAGCAACCGCCAAAGCTCATTTTGTTTTTCGTGATGCTGGTTTCTGCGCTCACATCTGGGTTTATGAACAACACCACCATTACCGCCTTAATGCTGAATCCCACTATTGGACTATCAAAAATTTCCGGAATTTCTCCTTCTAAAATACTGATGCCTTTATCTTTTGCATCTATCCTAGGTGGAACATGTACCTTAATTGGCACATCTACAAATGTGGCCGTTAGCGGATATATTGCTTCACAAGGTTTGCCGAGTATTGGGATGTTTGAATTCTTGCCAATTGGTTTGATTTTATTAGGGGTGGGTATGATCTACATGATGACGATAGGACAAGCACTATTACCTGTACACTCCAAAGAGACACTGGAAGATGATTACGCAGTCCGTAGCTATTTAAGTGAAGCTGTTATCGCAGAAGACTCTAATCTGATAGGTCAAAAAGTTAATGAGTCCGATATTGCCAAGCAGGACTTTACGATTGTTTCCATAATAAGAGATAAATATAATTTTATCCCAACTCGTTTTACAAAGCTGGCGGCTGGCGACGAAATATTGATCAAAGGAAACGTAGATGACTTATTGAAAATAAAGGATTTAAAAGGCATCGATATTAAAGCGGACTTACTCGATTTAAATAGAGAGGAAGCTGATTTTCATTTGGCAGAGCTGATGGTGGTAGGTGGTTCAGATACGCTTAAAAGCACTGTAGAGCAAATCAATTTTAGAACTCGCTATGG
>JBBSTQ010000194.1:0-6456 GCA_038235745.1 Sphingobacteriales bacterium | reverse complement strand
TTCCCCACCCTTGACATAAGGCTGTCACAATGGTAATTATTTTTGTAGCTTATCAAATCCAAAAAAATGAAAAAGCAAAAAATTCAAACATTTAATGTCGTTGGTATTTCTGTTAAAACCACAAACGAAAACGAACAATCGAGTAAGGATATTCCCGCATTATGGCAAAAATTCATGGAAGAAGGCATCCATGAAAAAATCACAAACAAACTTGACAACTCTATTTACTGCATTTATACCGATTACGAAAAAGACCACACAAAACCCTACACCACTATTTTAGGTTGTAAAGTATCAACGCTGAAAGATATTCCGCAGGAAATGGCAGGGATTACGTTTGAGGAAGCCGAATATTTCAAACAAACTGTAAAAGGAAACCTTATGGAAGGAATAGTGTACGACGCATGGACAAAGATCTGGAATTCAGACTTGAACAGAGCTTTTACCGCTGACTTTGAACTGTATGGAGAAAAAGCACAGAACCCAGGGGATGCCGAGGTTGAAATATTTGTAGCGATTGAACCACAATGAAAGCATTAGATGAATTTTTACTTTACAAAAGAAGACCTTTGCAGGGATGCTTGCTTGCGTTAAAAAAACTCATTCTTTCACAAGACGAGGGTGTTACGGAAACTTGTAAATACGGATTGCCCTTCTTTTGCTATAAAGGAAAAATGTTCTGTTACTTATGGTACCATAAAAAACACAAACAGCCTTACATTGGTATTGTGGAAGGTCAGCGATTTGACCAAAGTTTTTTATTGAAAGAAAACCGATCGAGAATGAAAATCATGTTAATTGACCAAAACGATGATTTGCCAATTAAGCCCATCAATACCATTCTGCAAAAAGCAATAAGCTTCTATAAAATAGGGGGGGGATTAAGGGCTTGTAAATAGGCATAAAAAAAAGGGATTAACAAAATTAATCCCTTTTTTCGTTTTTTAAATATAACTAGGCAACCGGCGCAACTCTCAATTTCAAGAAAAAATTCTCAAAGTTAACAGTGTTACCGCTTAACCAATTCATCAAATTAAATAAGCCATTTTCCTCTTTTTTGTTGCCCATAGTTTGTGTTACAAACTTGCTCATCACTATCGGAATTATTTGCTCACTCAATTCTCTCGAATCTTTCATGCTTAAATTAAAGTACTCATTTAATCGGTGCGAATATTTATTGACCATTACCTTGGTTAAACCTTGATAATTTGATTGTTTATTTTTAAAGTACGACATTAAGTCGTTCGCTTTACCATTGTCTAATTGCGTCTTAAGCACATCAACAATAACTCCGGTAGCCTCATACATCGCACCGTCCTTAATTTGTTGATTAAGATTAGACGCCAAAAAAGCTTGTTCGCTTTCTTTTACAATTTGATTCAGTCTTTCAAACATATCAATAACATTTAGTAGATTAACAAATACATTACAATATAGCTCTTTAAATATCAGATTGTCAAAAAAATAACAGTAATTAAATAATTATGATATAATAATGACTTCTTCGTTATAACTTATTCAAACCTAGAGCTAAAAAAAGGAAACCCAATTAACCAGATTTCCTTTCTTAAAATTTTATGTGATAAACGATTAATTAGCTTGAGCTTTCGCTTCTTGCTTCATTTTTTCGTTTGCAACAATTACAATCTCAACCCTACGGTTTAAACTCATACCTTCAGCAGTATCGTTAGATGCAATTGGTTCAGTTTCACCTTTACCTACTGTTTTTAATCTGCTTGGGCTAACTCCCTGAGCAATTGCATAGTCTTTTACAGATCCTGCTCTTCTATCAGACAATTTCATGTTGTAACCATCAGCTCCAGAAGCATCTGTATGTCCAATTACCATGATATCTGTATCAGGGTATTTGTTTAAAGATGCAGCAAGGTTATCAATGTTTTGCTTCGCATTTGGTTGTAAAGCAGCTTTATCAACACCAAACAAAATTCCAGAATCAAATTTTACAATGATACCTTCTTCATAAGGAATCACTTCTGCACCAGGAATGCTTTGCTGAATTTCTTTTGCTTGTTTGTCCATTTTACGACCGATAAGCGCACCAGCTGTACCACCAATTGCACCACCGATAATCGCTCCAACTGCAGTGTTACCTGCTTTTTTTCCGATTAAAGCACCAATTGTACCACCTGCAGCCGCACCAATACCTGTCCCTTTTTGTGTATTTGTTAATGACTTACATGCTGGCATTAACACGGTAGTTCCAAAAACTGCAACTAAACCTAATGCTGTAACTTTTAATTTATTAGCTTTCATAATATTTTTCTTCTTGTGATTGTTCAAGCAAACATACAAACCAAATGCCAAAAAATAAATTTACTATGTTTGCTTACGATGGAAAACAAAGAGTTTAAAAAGATAGGTGTAATTGGCTGTGGCTGGCTTGGGTTGCCTTTAGCGAAATTTTTAAGTGATTCTGGCTATGCTATTAATGGTTCTACCACCAGTCCAGAAAAGTTAAATGTGTTAAAACAAAACAACATTGTGCCTTTTTTGATACAACTTGGGGATACCGGTAACGCAACAAACCTGAATGTTTTTTTGGACGTTGATCTATTAATTATAAACATTCCCCCAGGAAGAGCGTCAAATAGTGCTGATACTTATCTTGATAAACTCAGCTATTTAAAATCAGAAATTGCTAATTCGCCTATCAAAAAAATCATCTTTATTTCGTCCACATCTGTTTACGCAGAAAGCAACGGCATCCATACGGAAAACAGCGAGAGTTTTGGTACAGAAGCTTCCCAAATTAGGTTGAGAAAAGCCGAGAATTTATTTACAAATCTGCCAAATATCGAAACAACAGTAATCAGAATGGCTGGACTGATTGGACCCGAACGCCACCCCGGAAGATTTTTTTCAGGCAAAAAGGATATTCCAAATGGCTTATCACCAGTGAACTTAATTCACCTGGATGATTGTATCGGAATAATTTATAAAGTGATAGCGGATGGCTTATGGAACGACATAGTTAACGGAGCAGCGCCCACTCACCCAACAAAAATGAAATTTTATGATTTAGCTAGCGTTAAGCTCTATGGAAAACATGCCGAATTTATTATGGAAAAGCTTGATTTTAAAATCATCGATGGCAACAAAATAATCTCAAAAGGCTATCAATTTAAACATCCTGATTTGCTAGGTTGGTTGCAGCAAGATCCTCAAAACTAAAATTAGTTTTGTTTAAAACATCCCAAGTAGAATCCGACAATAAACGAACGGTAGAAAGATAGCGGGAAAAAGATTTTGAACGCCCCCACTCTTCGGGCGCAATCATACTTACCAAAAACTCGCCTTGCGTCTGTTTCTCGTATAGATGGTATATTTGACCTAAAACTGGCTTAAAGCGCATTTCCGCTTTATATATTAGCTCCGATATTTTTAAACGTTCTTCAATTTCTTTTACCTGTAGCATAATAAGCTCGGCCTGCTTACGCAACATTTCAATCTGTTGGTGCGCCTGCATGTGCATAGCTTCTACAGCATTCGCCCTAATTTTATTTTTATCGATTGCCTTTATTACTGGCGAACTTACCGTTAAAGGAACTGGAGAAAACTTAGCTTCGCCTTTGTAATAATTGTTCTCTTCTTTTTCCATAATGCTTTAACACAAATAAGTATTTTTGGTTTTGATAGCTTTCAAAAATTATTGGAGGTTTAAAAACACGTCAATTATAACCAAAACATGAGATATTTCACCTGTATCATAATAGAAGAAGACGCAACGGAAAGCGCTAGACTGAAAGATTTAATTACGCAAATAGGAAACACGGAAGTAATAGGCACTACGACAACCATCAAACACGCAATAAATTTGTTGAACGATTTAGAGCCAAACCTAATGTTTTTATCCCTCAACGGGGATGATTTAAGCGCATTCAAAACCTTAGAAAAAATTAAAAAACAACCCACAATTGTGTTGATTGTCAATAAAACTTCTGCCAACGTTTCAACTTTTGAGGCCAATGGCCTAAATTATTTGACAAAACCAATCACCGAAAAAGATTTACAAAGTCTATTCGCAAAATTAAATCAAACACACAACCAACTCGCACAAAAAATGCAAGGTTTACTGGGTAAGTTGAAGTTTGAAGACTAACTAACTAACTAACTAACTAACTAACTAACTAACTAACTAACTAACTAACTAACTAACTAACAACCTGACCACCTGACCACTTAACAACCTAACCACCTAAAAAACCCTACAAAGCAAACCCTTCAAGTATTCTCCCTCCGGAAAAGAAACCCTAATCGGGTGGTCTTCTGGCTGGGTAAACTGATAAATAATCTGTACCTCTTTACCTGCATCCAAGGCAGCCCAAGCAACAATCTGTTTAAAAGCAGCAATATCTACCGCTCCAGAGCAACTAAAAGTAGCCAATAAACCGCCCTCTTTTAATATCTGCATGCCCAATCTGTTCAAATCTTTGTAAGCTCTAGATGCTTTAGTTAATGCAGACCGAGATGGAGCGAATTTTGGTGGATCCAAAATTACGATGTCAAACGTTTCTCCAGCTTCCTTGAAAATCCTTAACTGCTTATTCACATCACTTTGTATGGACTCATTTGCAATAGCATCAAATCCATTTAAGCTGATGTTTTTCTTCAAAGTTTCAATCGCAAGTGCAGAACTATCTACGCAAACAAGTTCTTTCGCCCCACTTCGCATCGCATTTAATGCAAAACCTCCGCTATAGCTAAAGCAATCTAACACTTTTGCATCTTTCGCATAACTAGCTAGTAAGTCACGGTTAAACCGTTGGTCACAGTAAAATCCAGACTTTTGTCCCTCAATAATATTGATATGATATTTAATACCATTTTCTTTCACTTCCACAAAATCAGGAGGTAAAGTCCCAGCAAGCAATTCATTTCCGCCGGCTAAACCATCGTGAGCTCTAGCACTGCTATCGCTCTTATCAAAAATACCTTTCGCTCCAGTTAGCTTCAGCAGTTCATCTAAAATCACAGGTTTCATTTCCTCTGTTCCCGAAGTTAAGATCTGCACTGCAAGATAATCGCCGTATTTGTCTACAATTAACCCAGGTAAATAATCTGATTCACTAAAAACCAATCGGCAGGTATTGTTTCCATCAGTTAATAAATGCTCGCGACTTTTTACCGCAGCTCGCAATCTTTTCCTGTACCATTCTTCATTAGGCAAAATGCTTTCGTCCCAACTCAAAAGCCTAACTGCCACTCTCGACTCCTTATTATAATGACCGTAAGCCAAAAAAACATTATCAAATGAGTGTACAGATACCAGCTCGCCGTTATCGGGTTTGCCTTTAATATCTTGTAACGCTCCAGAAAAAACCCACGGATGGCGTTGTAGCACTGCTTTTTCCTTACCTTTTTTTAATAGAATCGATACCATAAGGGCCAAAGTTATAATAATGCTTTTTTTAAAAACAATTAATAAAACAAAACTCAGTTTTTTTTATAAATACTTAACCTATTGGCAGATATAAACTAAATAAATTTTATGCTTTACTGGTTAAATTTGTATCTTGCGCCCTCTAAAATAAAGCATAGTTACAATATGGGTATAATGGGTTTTTTGCGCAACCGAGCAGGGGTAATCATAGTGGTTGCTATCGGTATTGCAATTGTGGCATTTTTATTAAGTGATGCAATAAGAAGTGGACAAGGTTTTATAACCGATTCGCAAAGTGAAATTGGCGAGGTAGGTAAAGAAACAATATCCTACAAAGATTTTAACGACAGAGTGGAGCAAAACTCGCAACAGTTTAAACAACAAATGGGCAGTTTAAATGCTCAAATGACTGCGTACGTTGTAGAGAATACCTGGAACCAAACAGTTTCGGGCATCATTCTGAAAAAGCAGACTAATGATTTAGGAATCACCGTTGGCGAGTCAGAATTATTTGATCTATTATTTGATAACCCGTCACAACAGGTTCAACAAATTTTCACCAACCAACAAACTGGTCAGTTTGATAGAGCTACAGCATTAAGTTCTAGAAAAAATGCCGACACCGATCCTTCTGGACAGTTGAAATCACAATGGATTCAATTAGAAGAAAGTGTACACCAGCAACGTATCAATGAAAAATACATCAACTTAGTTAAAAATGGGATCTACGTAAATTCTTTAGACGCTAAAGATGATTACACCAACAAAAACAAGCTGGTTAATTTTGAGTACATATATAAGGACTACGCAAGTGTGCCTGATGCAGAAGTAAAAGTAACTGACGCAGACTATAAAGAGTATTACGAGCAAAATAAATACAAGTTTAAAAACGCAACGGAAACCAGAACTTTTGAATACGTAGCTTTTGACGCAGCGCCATCAAAGCAAGATACTTTAGATGCGAAAGCAAAAATAGACAAGATTACTGAAGGCTTAAGAGCATCAACTAATGATTCGTTATTTGTCGCAATCAATGCAGACACAAAAACTCCTAT
>JBBSTQ010000193.1:0-6457 GCA_038235745.1 Sphingobacteriales bacterium | reverse complement strand
TACAGATATTGAAGTATTGTCGAAAAGGATAACTGCTTTAAGAAATACGCTATAACTATGGACAATAGACCATCGACCATCGACAAAAATTCAACTCCTCCAAAAGGTTACGCCTTCCCTCCCGAATGGGCTAAACACGAAGCTACTTGGCTTACTTGGCCTCATAAAGAGGAAAGCTGGCCGGGTAAGATAGATGCCATTTATCCGCGTTATGCGGAGTTTGTCAAATATTTAACGTTTTCAGAAAAGGTGCGGCTCAATGTACTTGATGAGGAAATGAAGTCCTTTGCTTTAAAACATATTGAAGAAGCTGGTGCAGATTTAACTCAGGTTGAGTTTTATTTTAATGAAAGTAATGATGCTTGGTGCCGAGACCATGGTCCAGCTTTTTTAGTTAACCCAAACGCCGAGCAGAAAAAAGTAATTGTTGATTGGGGTTTTAACGCTTGGGGCGGAAAATACCCTCCTTTTGATTTGGATGACGTGATCCCGACGAAGATCGGGACGCATTTTAACATTCCGGTTTATCATCCAGGAATTATAATGGAAGGTGGTTCGGTAGAATTTAACGGCGAAGGCACAGTCCTTACTTCCAAAAGTTGTTTGTTGAACACGAATAGGAATCCGCAACTAAGTCAGGAACAGGTAGAGCAATATTTAAAAGATTATTACGGTCAGCAACAGGTGCTTTGGGTAAGCGACGGCATCGTGGGCGATGATACCGACGGACATATTGACGATACCGTTCGTTTTGTAAACCATAACACCGTTTTAACCGTAGTTGAAGATAATCCGGAAGATGAAAACTATGAATTGTTACAAACAAATTTGGCAGAACTAAAAGCAATGCGTTTGTTCAACGGCGAAGCATTAAATATTATTGAATTGCCCATGCCAGATGCCGTAATCCATGAAGATACCCGATTGCCAGCATCTTATGCTAACTTTTACATCAGCAATGCGCATGTAATTGTTCCCACTTATTGTTGTGATAAAGATAAAATAGCGTTGGAAATCATTGCGAAATGCTTTCCTGATAGAAAAACAGTTGGGATAGATTCAACAGATATTATTTGGGGTTTGGGCAGTTTCCATTGTTTAAGTCAGCAAGAGCCGGCGGTTTAAGCAGGTTATAGTCCATTGTTTATTGTCCATAGTCCATAGTCCATAGTCCATTGACCATTAACCATAGTCCATTGACCATCGCCCATCAACCATTGACCATCGTCCATTAACCATTGACCATATTGAAACCGACCAAATTCTTTATTTACCGCCACATCATAACCTTAGGGATTTTAATTCTGATAGGTCTGCGATTTGGAAAAATAACCGGAGTACTACTCGTTCTTGTGGTCTATTTGGCTTTAAATATGGATTTTGTAAGATGGGTCATCAACAGCTATAAAAAGAATTCCTGAACTTGCAAGATTGTTTAACCACAGAGTTCACAAAGAAAAGACACAGAGAGCAAAAAGGACTTAAGACGTTGTTACTTTTGAATAGCAACGTAGAGTCGGTGGAGTGGATTTCTTCTTCAATATTGAAAGAATGTCTAAGTTTAAAATCTTCCCGCTCATTGCTGCCGCCAATTGGAAATTTATCTCCTATTAATTTAACTTGCTGTCATAGTTCAAAATCACTATATATCCAAACAGAGTCTGTCGCAGACGACCCTGCGTAAAAGGGAATTACCATCCAGCTCTGTGACCTCCGCGTTTTCTGTGGTAAAAAAACCTTTTAACCCTTCCTTAATAATCAACTTAAAGCCTCTCTGTGGAACTCTGTAAAAACCTCCGTTACCTCTGTGTTTAAAATAATGCATTCAGCAAACCACCCAGCATTCCCACCCAATCGCTTTAAGCTTTCTGCTTTCGGCCTCAAGCTTATCTACAAACTATCCTTCCTTTTCTTAAAGAAACTATTCAACTTGTTCTTAACCTCGTTTTCAATCCGTTTTTCCGTCTGCTTCTTCAGCGTATCCGTTTTTTCGTGAAGTTTCTCTTTCGCTTGATCAGTGTACTTCGTAACCTCCTCCTTTGCTTTGTTCCCGAACTCAGCTTTTTTGTCTTCAATAAGTTGATTAACAATGCTCTTAGCTTCGTTTTTTAAATCGCCAGCTAAATCTAACTTTAACGTTGGTTTCAAAATCGTTCCGCCTAAAAGTGCATTGACTTTTACCATGTCATTTACGGCCACATTACTACCGACTTTTTTGTTCAAACTCGCTAACAAGCTATTTGCTGTTTCGTTTGCTTTACCCAACATCGCCCTCGGTAAATTGATCCCCAAAACATAATCTAAACTTTGGTCTAACCCGTTAGATCCGGCAATATTCATCGAAATATCGCCTTTTTTAATGTTAAAAGGTGCAACGTTTAAACGTCCGTCGGTAATATTGAATTTGGTCAGCAAATCTTTAATTTCTAATTTCCTCAGGTTTCCGTTGCTTAAACCCGCTGCCAATTTGTTCAAAGGCTCAAATCCCTCAATCACTGCTTCAATAATATTTGTTAACCCGGAGGCATTGATACTGGAGTAAATCGGCATCATATCCTGTTGTAACAAAGAATTAAATTTAAGGTTTGTGCTAAAAACCCCATCGGTGTATTTGGCTATCGGAGCTAAAAGTTTTACGGTGTTAAAAGTGGCGAAGGCTTTTTGGATACTCATTTTTTCAATGCCGAAGTCAATATCAACAAAGCGTCTTTGAGAATCTTTTGTGGTGTACATTCCGTTCATTTTTACGGTACCGCCTAACATTTGCAAAGCCATATTTTTAAAATACACACTCTCGTCTTTTACCAATAAAGCACCTTTAGCATTACTGATATCGTAGTTGTCGTACAAGACTTGTTTCGCATTTATACTCGCTAAAAAGTTGATGTTTGCCGGTACTTTTATCAAGCTCAGTTTTGCGGTATCCTTGGTTGCAATAGCTGTATTTTCTGGGCCCATCAACTCGTTAATATCCATCAAGTTGGAAGTCAAATTGAACGTTCCACCTAAAGCTTGGTCTTTGTTGAAAATATAACCCAAATAATTGGTAATGCTTCCGTTGGCCGCAAAATCACTTTTCCCAACTTTTGCATTCAAGTTGCTTAAAACGATGTTCTGCGGATTAAAAGTCATTTTTGCAGAACTCACACTCACGGGTTTCGCCACGGCAACTCCCGTATAAACAAAGTTGCTCGCAAGCATCTGCCCAGAGGCATTAAAGTTTTGGTACTGCTGTTTATCAATGGAAGATTTTTTTCCTTTAGCCTGCACATCAGCATCTAAAATCCCACTCAAAGTCATGTCCTTCATCGGGAAAATAGCTGTGAGCTGTTTTAAATCCAGATTTCCTTTTAACGCCATATCAATATAAGGATCAGTGGTCGGGTTTTTTACAAACAACCTTCCATCAATCGGCGCTTTATCAAAAGCCAAATGGAAAGCAGGGATACTCACTTCCGTATGATCAATTACACCATGCGGATTTGTGATTTTTGCATTTACCTGAATATCATTTACGGCTGCCGGCAAACCCGCGTATTTCATTTTTCCGTCTTTAATCGTCAGGTTAACATCAAAAGCCGGTAAAGAGGTTTCGTTGTAAGTTCCTTTGGCAAAACCGTTGAAAGCAAACTTTCCGCTGGCGTCCATATCCTTAAAGTTGCTCGCATAAACTGCAGGAATCAACGAAAGGAAATTTTTAAGGTCAGATTGTTGCGCATCAAACTTAAGGTCAATCAGCACATCCGTTTCATTAGGTAATGCCAAACTTCCGGTAACCGCCAAGAGCAAATCATTCAATGTGATTTTATTGTCGCCGAAACTAAACTTCATGTTTTTCATGTCGATATCAATTGGCAGTTCAGCTTCTAGCGTGACGTCGTTTAGGTAAGGAATTGAAGCATATTTTACCGTCAAATGCTGTACGTCCGACTCTGTTTTTAACTGGAATAAATCTTGCGTAAAATCTCCAGTTCCGGTATGGTTTACATCCTTAATGTCCATGTAAAAGCCAAGCGACGCATCGTCATAAATGATGTTTCCTTTTTCGATGCTATATTTCTGTAAACTCGCTTTAAATTTTGCTTGTGCAGTATCGGTAGCAGAATTCTGGGAGGAATCTACTTTCATAATATCCCAGTTCGCCTTTCCGCTTTTTAAAACCTTAGCGTAAATATTTGGCTCATAAAGGTTGATCGAGTTGATTTGGTATGTTTCTCCTTTAATTACGCTCATTAAATTAAGGTTGAGTTCCAAGGTTTTAATGTTTGCCAACGTGTCGTTTGCAAAACTATCGAGGCCAATTACCGCCAAATCATTGAGCTGGATCCCCAAATTTGGGAAAGTGCTTAAAATGCTTAAATCAACATCCTTAAAGTTGACGTTTGCATTCACGTTTTTATTGATAGCCGTTTTAACGCCAACTACTATTTTATCTTTGAAAATGAAAGGGATACTAGCCAACGCAATAACAATGACCACCAGTAGCGCAACAACGCCACGAATTATTTTTTTATACATTATGAGGTCTTTTTTAATTTGCAATTAAGATAAACAAAGTTGAGGTTTTTTTTGGAAAGAGTGGGGTTTTAACGGTTTTTAACTTTTTTGGGTGGGAATAAAATTAAGGGAGCGGAGGTTTTTTATTTTGGCTTTTGTGTTGTGTTGATTCGCCGTTCAAAGGAAGTTCTCGGAAAAACGGGTAAAAATTTGATGGTGTTAATTAAACCATCCGACAGCTCTCAGTATAAAGATTTGGTTGATGTACTTGACGAATTAAACATTACCCAAGTTCCTTCTTATGCTATTGTTGATATTTCTAAGGAAGATGTGGCAAGGTTGAAGGCTCAAGGGATTTATTAGAAATCACAAGATTTTCTTTCTAGGTTTGGTGTTTACCTTTTTATGGTTCGTGTTTTCATAGCGTATTTTTAGGTAGAACACATTCATTTGCGACGTCGATATGGGACGTTTAACTGTGATTCGGAAATTTGCTTCCAAATTTTGCCGAGTATTGCCTGATATTTCCGAATCCTTCTGTTTTTCGTTTAGACGGCTTAGAGATCGGTTCGCAACTGGTTCGAGAAAGCAGGGGTAAGACCCGACGGATTCTCGGTGGAAGAGGGTTGCGTTGTTGGAGAACTTTAGCTCCATCATCTCTATTTGTATTATTCTGAATAATTCCTTAAGCTTGCCAAAGCAATGCGGAACACCTTAGATAGTTACATCAAAGCTCTTATCCATCTCAAGCGAGGGAATACTCGGCTAGGAGTTGCACCGCACAAACCTGTGTTACTAATTAGTGTAATTGAACTCATTGAAAAAGGAATTGTCAGCGAAAATAAAATTTACATCAACGCAGATTTGGTAGGTACTTTTAAAGAAAACTGGCAACTGTTAGTAAATACCCTCCATCAACCCGACTTTACGCAACCATTTTACTATCTGCAAAGTGATAAGGCGGCCGGCCAACCTTTTTGGTTTTTAATCCCTTACGGTGGTTGCCAAATTAACGCACATATTAAAAGTGTAAATACATTGGCAAGTGTGGTAGCGTATGGCTCTTTTTCAGAAGAACTTTACCTTTTACTTAATGACCCAGTTTATCGTCTGACAATCAAAGAAGGCTTGCTTAATACTTATTTTCCGAAAACAAGGCAAAACCTAATCGGAGTCCAAAAGTATGAGGGATATATCCATCAATTAGAAGATTATATTCTAAATGAGCCAGAGACCCAATACAAAAGAGTTAAGATAGAAACCGAAGAAGACGCTTTTGTACGTGGTGGATTATTTAAAAAGCTGGTGTCTAAGGCTTATTCTACTACTTGTAGTTTTACCGGGATGCAACTGAGTTCCACTTATGGACATAATTTTATAGATGCTTGTCACATTGTTCCCTTTAGCCTAGCCCATGATGATAAAATCAGTAACGGCATTGCCCTTTGCCCAAATATGCACAGGGCTTTTGATAGAGGGTTATTAAGTATAGATCAGGATTATCGTATTATAATTTCTTCCGGCGTTATAGAAGATGCGCAACATGTTCATAACATTAAACAATTAGAAGGTAAACGTATCAATTTACCACTGGGTCAACAATACTACCCATCACAAGACAACATGGCGTGGCACAGAGAAAATATTTTCAAGTATTAGACTTATCTAAACCCTCATTAAATTACACTGGTGCCAACAGATTCAATATCTCTTCTTTTTTACGTTTCTAAATTCTCTCTTAAATCGAACCAGTTATAACTTATCCTCTACGATAGCGTTGTCTATATTAAGAGGAAATAGTTTTTGCTGATACTACAATTGTCATTCTGTATCTTCCTCAAATTTATTTATCTTAGTAACTTCTTAACATTTACCATGACGACACAATCGTCATAAATTTACCATTTTAGCTATTCAAGAGAATTGTGGTTTACGCCATCAATTCTCGAATAATAATTTT
>JBBSTQ010000192.1:0-6470 GCA_038235745.1 Sphingobacteriales bacterium | reverse complement strand
CTCATCAAAAACAATTCCTTTTACATAATTCACTGCAATAGGGCGAATTTTTTCTGGTAACGGGAAAGAGTAAATATCGAAACCACCAAATCCATTGAAATTGTTAGACGAAAAAAATGCTTTTGTACCGCTGGCATTAATGGTTAAGCCACTTTCTTCGCCATAAGTATTAATTGGGTAGCCCAAATTCTCTGGTAAGCCCCAATTGCCTGCGGTATCCAGTCTGGAAATAAATAAATCTTTATTGCCTAAACCAGCCCAGCCGTTTGATGAAAAATACAAAGTTTGATTGTCTGGATGTATAAACGGAGACTGCTCATCATAAGGCGTATTGATGTTGGCGCCTAAATTCGTCGGCATTGACCATTTTCCATCGGTATAGATACTGCTTTTCCAAATATCATAACTCCCAAAACCACCTCTGCGGTCGCTCACAAAATAAAGAGTTTTGCCATCTGCAGATAATGAAGGTTGAGATTCCCAGCCTTTAGTATTGATCGGGAAACCTAAATTTATCGGTTTGCTCCAGCCTTCGCCTTCTTTCAAAGACACGTAGATATCACATCGACCTAAACCATCAGGGCGGTTACAGCCTGTAAAAAACAAGAACTGCCCGTCTGGCGAAAGGCATTGAGCACCTTCATTATAAGAAGGCGTATTTATATTGCTACTTAAGTAAGTCGCTTTTGTCCAGTCTGTTCCGTTTTTGTAACTTCTGTAAAAATCTTCGTTACGGTCAATTTGACGGGTAAAAATTAGGGTGTTTTCGTCTGTCGTTAAGGCTGCTAAATATTCTTGATCGGCGGTATTTACGTTTTCTCCCAAATTCTCGGGCTTAAACGGAACTGGGTTTTTTACCGCCTCCATTGCAAACTCGCAATCCTTAATGTATTTATCTGCCAATAAAATCCGCTCAATTGATGGATTTCCTGTGCTTTTGTATAATTTGTAATGAGTTAATGCTTCTTGATAATCGCCTGTTTTTAATTCGCTTTCAGCAAAATAATAATAACGGTCTGGGGCAAAGCTGGGGTTAAGTTCAAAAGCTTTTTTGTAGCTTTTCTTAGCGTTCACATAATCAAACGTGACGCGGTAAACATCAGCTAATAATAAATAAGCCTCAATAAATTCATCATCTTGCTTAATCGCTACATTAAGTTCGTCGGCAGCTTGCTTAAATTCGTTCAAGTCTAATAGGTAGCTTGCTTTCTCATAGCTCTTAATCGCATTTCTGCTATTGGTAGAATATTTATTTTGCGCCAAACCAATTTGGAATGCCAAAAGCAAAAAAGCAAAACTGAGGAGGCGTTTCATAAATTAGTTTAACAGCTAAAACTATAAAATTTATGGGATATTCAAGAATTTATGTGTTTGTAAAGAGATTTCCCACTTTGGGTTATTCATTACGTAGTCAATTATCAATGGAGTCATTTCTGCCGATTTAGACCACTCGGGCTGTAGGTATAACTTGCAGCCGGGCGAGACCATGTCCGCATGTTCTTCTGCCCATAAAAAATCACTTTTGTTAAAAACAATAACTTTAAGTTCATTGGCAAACGGAGTAATGTCTTTCCGAGGGGCTTTAAATTTTTTAGGCGATAGACAAATCCAATCCCAATATCCGGATAACGGATAAGCACCAGAAGTTTCGATAAACGTAGCTATTCCTTTGGATTTCAGCTGCTTTGTTAATTCGTCTAAGTTGTAAAGTAAGGGTTCGCCACCGGTAACAACAACCGCTTTTCCGGGGAATTTATCTGCGTTATCAGCAATGGTCTGCGTTGATGTTAAAGGATGCATTTCGGCATCCCAGCTTTCCTTTACATCGCACCAGTGGCAGCCCACATCGCAACCGCCTAATCTGATAAAATAAGCTGCTTTTCCAGAATGAAATCCTTCGCCTTGTATCGTATAAAATTCCTCCATCAATGGGAGTAGAGTGCCGTTTTCGGGTATTATATTTTTCGCTTTCAATGCGGCAAAGATAAGGTATTTTAAAGAATTGGGATAATATGCATCACTTTTTGAAAAATCATAAATGCCCACATCAAAAAAAATAAGGGTTCAGCTATCTGTGCTGAGGAACTTGAAGTCCTTCTAAACGGGAATAAAAATATTCACCAATGTTCCCTTTCCCGGTGCGCTATCATACTCAACTGATCCTTTTATAAAAGTTATTCTCGATTTAATGTTACTCAAGCCAATTCCCTCTTTGTTTGTGGTTTGGCTAAACCCTACTCCGTTATCTTCAATGGCAATGGTAATTCCTTCTTCGTCTTTATGTAATTGAATGCTTAACTTACTTGCTTTTGCATGTTTAATTACGTTATTAACAGACTCTTGTATCACGCGGTACAATACCGTTTCTAACTGGTCATCCAGCTTATTCTTAAAACCAGAAATATCCAAGGTTATCTTTACTTGGTTCTCGTCAATCTTATTTAAAAACTCTCTAATCGCTGCTGTTAAGCCCGACTTTATTAGCGCGTTTGGCATCATTTGGTGCGATATGGTACGCATCTCATCGTAACTTTCGTTAACTAACGCTAAACATTTTTCTAATCTACTGTTGTTCTCGGTGTTTTCATTGTGTTCAATATGTCCATTCAGGTTCATTAACGCGGCAGATAGTATTTGCCCAACACCGTCATGCAGGTCAGACGCAATTCTTCTGCGTTCTCTTTCTTCCGCATCTAAAACCGCTTTTGTAGCCAAATCTTGTTGTCTAATAATTTCTGTTTGTAGCGTTATTTTATTTTTAATTTTTCGTCTGTTCACGTACAGCCAAATACTAAGTAACAATAAAGCCAATAAAAAGAATACAAACCATAAAAGGCTGTTTTTCTTGCTGATTTCTAAATCTTTTATTTTTGCCTGAAGGTTTAGATCTTTTATTCGTTCTTCTTTTTTTTCTGTTTGGTAGCGTGTTTTTAAATCTTCAATAATAGAAATCTTGTCTTTACTTAAAATGGAATCTCGTTGGTTGATTGATTTTTGCAAGTCACTGTAAGCCTGTTTGTAATCTTGCTCGGCTGAGCCCGAATTGATTGACAGTTCGGAAAGAACCTTGTAACTTTCTGCTAAAATTTCTTTTTCCCCAATATTTTTCGCCAGCGTAACTGCTTTATTCAGCCAAAGTTTTGATTCCGCAGTGTCGCCTAACATCTTATAGGTTAATCCTAAGTTGTAATAACTATGCGACATCCATTTTTTACTACCTTCCGCTTCGTAAGCACCCTTGCTTTTTAGGTGGTAGTATAACGCTTGCTTTTCATGTCTTTTTGTATGATAAAGGGCGCCAATATTCTGGTAGATTGTTCCAATGTCTGTTTTAGATGCGTGTTTTGATTTATAAACGATTGCTTTTTGATAACAAAATATAGCGGAGTCTAAAATAGCAAGGCGTTCGTAGGTACTTCCAATATTATTGAAACTACTTCCGATCTCTTTCGGATCATTGGTCTTAAAAGCTAAAGTTTGATATTGCTTAAAGTAGCCTAACGCTTCTCTGTAATTCTTTTGAACGTAGGATGCCACTCCCAAAAGGTTTAAAACCCTGCCTTCGCCATTAATATCATTTACTTTTTTGAAAGATTTTAAGGCTTCTAACGCGTAGGAAGTTGAGTTTACATAGTCCAGTTTGGCATTGTAGGTTGTAGCCAAGTTTAAATTTAATTTACCAACTTCCAAATCATCATCCATTGTCTCAAAATAAGCCAAAGAGCTTTTGTAGGTATTAATTGCTTGATTAAAATCGCCTTTTAAATGTGCGTGAATGCCTAAAAATTTTAACGCACTAGCTTCCCCTTTTTTGTAGCCAATGTCTTTAGCAAGTTGTAAAGCCAAATTGCTGTAGTAAAAAAGACTGTCTGGCTTAGTCAAGTTTTTTTTAGATTCTGCATTAAGCCGATTTACTTTTTCTCTGTTCACACTTTCGATTTCTTGCGAGAAGGCTTGTAGGCTACAGATCAAAAAAGTTATAAAAATAGAGAGTTTTCGAAGCCTGACTTGCGCTGTACTATTGGGTTTAAAAATTAACCCCATAATCCGAAGAAACTTCCAAAAAATAATTTTAAATCCCATTAGTAAATATTTTTTAGCAATTTAGGGGAAATTATCTTTTTTATTATACCTATTTATACGTATTTTTAAACTATGCGAATCATTTTAGTAGATGATCATTCAATTCTTTTAGACGGGTTAAAAAACTTGCTAACCGAGATGCCGGAGTACGAAGTGGCTGCGTGTTGTACAAACGGGCACTATGCAATCTGTCATTTAAAAAAAGAGCAAATAGATGCAATGGTGGCTGACTATTCTATGCCAGATATGGATGGTTTAGCGTTAATAAAAGAGGCTAAATCGTTACAACCTAATCTTAAAGTAATTGTATTAACCATGCATGATGAGCCACACAAAGTGCAAGAAATGATGACTTTAGGTATTGATGGATATATTTTAAAAAAATACGCTCAACAAGAATTGCTTACCGCCCTTACAGTGGTAGGTAACGGAGGAAAGTTTTGGAGTGACGAAATCAGCAACATTTTGGTGCGAGGTTTGGGTTTAAACGATGATGACTTGGTTTTAACAGATCGGGAAGTTGAAGTGCTAAAATTGATTATGAAAGAAAAAAGCAGTAAAGAAATTGCTTTGGAACTCTTTATTTCGGAACGTACAGTAGAAACCCATCGAAAAAACATGATTAGAAAAACCAATAGCAGTTCTACCGTTGGGTTAATTAAATATGCTTACGAGCATCGTTTGGTTTAAAGTCGTTTACTCAACTACTTTAATCTTAATAACTATTTTTTTTACTTTATCGCTGTTTACCATAATATTAGGGCGGTGCGTGGTGCTAGGGAAAAACAGATAAAAGGTGCTTGGGTCAGCAATGTAATATTTCCCGTTATTTATCTGATAATGAGCAATATCTTTCGCCTCATTGTACTGAGCGGTCACTTTTTCCTTTTCAAAACTCGTCTCGCCAATTTTTTCCTTTCTACTGATAACGTATTGTAAATCAATATACTTTCTGTGCGATTCCCATTTAGTTTCTTCAAATGGCTTATTTACCATCTCCGTTACAGAAGCAAACACTTGTTCGCCGTCAATTGGATACTTTCCAGGTGCTAAGGTTTTTAAATCATGGGTTTCCAAAAAATTGAAAGCTTTGTCCCAACTGCTTTTGTTGGTGGCGTATTGCTTTTTAAACTCGCTTAAATTAACATCGCTGTAGACTTTAGGTTGTAAATTGCTTGCTATTGGTTGTTGCTTTAACCATTGCTGTGCTTTATTTGTACTACAGCTCATCAAAAAAACACTGGCGATTAGTACGGTTGCTGATCGTATTTTCATTAATTGAATTAGTTTTATAAAAGTTCAATTTAGTAATAAATATTCTTCTGTCAGATATTTTTGAGAACGAGATTAATACAAAAAAGATTACAGATTCTGTTCGGTGTTTGGTTTCGATTAAGTTAGAACCCCCAAATTTGGTATTATCTGCAATAATTTAATTAATTTCACAACTTATAATCATAAAAAAGCATGAAACTGTTAAAAGGAAAAACTGCTCTAATCACTGGAGCCTCGAAAGGAATAGGTCGTAAAATAGCTGAAAAGTTTGCTGAACACGGAGCGAATGTTGCATTTACTTATCTTTCATCAGTAGAAAAAGGCGAAGCTTTAGAAGAAGAGTTAAAATCTTTTGGAACACAAATTAAAGGCTACCGCTCAGATGCTTCCAAATTTGCAGAGGCAGAAACGTTGATCAATACTATTGTTGCTGATTTTGGAACTTTGGATATTGTAATCAACAATGCTGGAATCACAAAAGATGGTTTGTTAATCCGCATGAGCGAAGAGAACTTTGACGATGTAATTGAGGTTAATCTAAAATCGGTATTCAACACCACCAAAGCAGCCTCAAAAATTATGATGAAAAACCGTAAAGGTGTTTTTATTAACATGAGTTCTATAGTTGGGGTGCAAGGTAACGCTGGTCAGGCCAATTACGCAGCTTCAAAGGCAGGAATTATAGGCTTTACCAAATCCGTTGCTAAAGAATTAGGTTCTAGAAACATCAGAGCGAACGTTGTTGCACCAGGTTTTATTAAAACAGAAATGACTGAAGTTTTAGACCCAAAGGTGGTTGAAGGCTGGGAAAAGGATATTCCATTAAAACGAGCGGGCGAAACAGAAGACATTGCAAACGTTTGTGTGTTTTTAGCTTCGGATATGAGTGCTTATGTTACAGGGCAAGTGTTAAGCGTTTGTGGCGGAATGCTTTAGATAAGCTGAAAGCTTAAGACAAAAAGCTTAAAGCAAACGGTTGAATGGGAGTATAAAATTAAAAAGAGCAAAGTGAAACCCAATTGCTCTTTTTAGTTATAAAGCTTTTGTTAGCTTTATAAAATGAAAAACAGATTAATTGTACCCGCAATCATCTTGGGAGTCTGCGCCATTTT
>JBBSTQ010000191.1:0-6509 GCA_038235745.1 Sphingobacteriales bacterium | reverse complement strand
GCTTTTGCTCTGCTTTTTGCAAGTTCAGCTGTTTCTCCGCTAAAAAATTCATCTACGGTTTCGTTAAACAAAGTTTTCCATTTGTCGAAATGCGCTTCTGTTAAAGCAATCTTTTCGTTCAGCTTAAAATGAGCATCAATCACATATCCTTTATAGTCTGCTGTACCCAATAAATTAGAACTCCAAAAACGATACATAATTGGCAGATGTTTCTCCCAATCTACGCCTGCTACCTTCGTAAATATATAGCCCAAACTTTCTTCAGCAATCACTTTTTGGTAAAACTGATCAACCAGTAATTTTACATCATCTTGGGTGGCTATGTCTGGTTTCATTTTATGCTGAAATCTGAGACTAAAACGGATAAAGTCAATGTGAGCTTTTTGTAATCGATAATTCCGTTATAATCTTTCAAAATGTCACCACCCAAAACACCAATGACCGGTGGTAAATCTAATTTATCGTAAGCAAACTTAATGGCAGACAAATCAAAAACTGGCGCTTCGTAATCTTTGATAATCAATTTGCCCAATTTTAATTCTGGGCAAACTACAAAATACCGCTCCATGGTAGTGGTACCTAACCCAATAGCATGGTGATCTGGCACATGAATAATCTGATCCTCGGGTGCTAATCCAGAAATAATCTCCATATCAAGAGCTGTCTTTGAAGCACCGGTATCTAAAACAGCTTTAAAAGATTGCCCAAAAACAAAGACTTCCACCAAAAGGTGGAAGCCGTCGCCCTGTAAGTCTATCAACTCGAGAGGTAATTTATATTTTTTAACCATTAAATCAGGTTTGAATCTGACAAAACGTTGTTCATCGTTCTAACAGCATCAGCACTCTTGTTAAACTGTGCTTGTTCGTCACCGCTCAATTTAAAGTCAACAATTTTCTCCCATCCGTTTTTTCCAAGAATAACTGGAACCACTAATGAAATATCTTTTTGACCGTATTCGCCATCTAAAGCAACACCGCAGGAAATTAATTTTTTCTGATCACGAACAATTGCTTCCACCATAAAAGCCGTACCAGCACCTGGCGCAAACCATGCAGAAGTACCAATTAATCCTGTTAAAGTTGCTCCACCAACCATTGTTGCGGCAACAACTTTGTCTTGTTGTTCTTTACTTAACAATTGCGTTACCGGAATGCTGTTCCAAGTAGCGTGGTGGATTAAAGGAATCATAGTTGTATCACCGTGACCACCAATTACTACTGCGTTTAAATCTGCCGGAGAGCAATTTAACTCTTGACTTAAATAGTATTTGAAACGAGCAGAATCTAAAGCACCACCCATACCAATAATTTTCTCTTTAGCTAAACCAGAAGTTTTCAATGTCAAATAATTCATGGTATCCATTGGGTTAGCAACCACAATGATGATGGTATTTGGAGAATGTTTTAATACGTTTTCAGTTACCGATTTAACAATTCCTGCGTTTGTACCAATTAAATCTTCACGACTCATCCCCGGTTTACGAGGGATTCCAGAGGTAATTACCACAACTTCAGAATCTGCGGTGGCAGCATAATCGTTTGTAACTCCTTTAATTTTCGTATCGAAGCCGTTATAAGCAGCTGTTTGCATCATGTCAATCGCTTTACCTTCGGCAAAACCATCTTTAATGTCTAACATAATTAATTCTTCTGATAATTCTCTTCTAGAAATATTATCAACACAGGAAGCTCCAACGGCACCCGCTCCAATTACGGAAATTTTCATGATGTATCTTGATTTTATAGTGTTATTAAATAATACGCACAAGTTAAGGACTAAAGTTTTTAAATCGAAACGTTTTTAGTTTAAGTGTGTAATTTTAATGTATTTGTTGGGAAAGGTTTTAAGTTTTAAGTGGTCGGTTTTAAGTTCTACACCAATTGAAACCAGAAGTTAGTTTTCCTTTGCGCTTCACTAAACGTATAATTCCTTAGTTCTTCCTATCAGTTGTAAAGCAATCATTCTTTTTATTCTTTACCGCTTATAAAGCCTTCAATCATTCTCTCCTTCACTCATTCAATCATTAAAAGAGCATTCAATCATTCATTCCGTCCATCATTCACTCATTGAACAACATTCAATCATTCTCTCCTTCTATCATTCAACATTAATTCAATCCCTCCACTCATTCAATCCTTCTCTCCTAAAATTTTACCTGACACTTTTTTAACACGCATTCTATCAAAACATCTTACATTTGCCTAGAGCGTAAATATTATGGCAAAAGTTTCGATAAACCTGGCGACGGGTTCTATACAAAAAAAGGATATAATAGTTGGGATTGATTTAGGAACCACAAATTCATTAGTGGCATTTATAGATCCAGATGGCAATTCAAAAGTTATCAACGATACTGGTAAAGGTGTGCTGGTGCCTTCCATTGTGCATTTTGACTCTAATGGCGAAGTGGTTGTAGGTAATGATGCGAAAGAATTTTTAATTAGTGATCCGCAGAACACCATTTTTTCCGTGAAACGATTGTTGGGGCGTTCTTATCAGGATTTACAATCCCACAAAGATTATTTTTCGTATAAAATAATTGATGACACCAACGACGAAAGTTTGGTAAAAATTAAAGTCGGCGATAAATTTTACACACCAATCGACTTATCTGCACTCATATTAAAAGAGTTGAAAACCCGAGCTGAACATGCTCTAAAGACAAATGTGAATAGAGCGGTAATCACAGTTCCCGCTTATTTTAATGATTCGCAACGCCAAGCCACTCGTGATGCAGGTAAACTGGCAGGCCTAGATGTTTTGCGGATTGTGAACGAACCAACGGCCGCTTCTTTAGCTTACGGAATTGGGTTAAACCCCGATGAACAAAAAACCATTGCGGTTTACGATTTGGGAGGTGGAACTTTTGATGTTTCTATCCTTAAAATTGAAAACGGAATTTTTGAGGTGTTAGCAACCAACGGAAATACTTTTTTAGGTGGTGATGACTTTGACAGGGCGATAGTTGATTATTGGATTTCTCAAAATAATCTGTCGGGCGAAATTCCGATGCAGGAATTAAGACTGAAGGCAGAAGAAGCTAAAATAGCCCTCTCCCATCAAAATTTATTTAACGAAAAAATTGGCGACATTTCTTGTGCCATTGATAAACAAACCTTTGAAAGTTTAATTAGTGATAAAGTACAGGAAACAATCACAGCCTGCAAAAACGCATTGAAAGATGCTGGTTTAGCAACTGCTGATATTGACGAGGTAATTATGGTTGGCGGTTCAACCCGTACGGCATTAGTTAAAAAGCAGGTTTCTGACTTCTTCGGTAAACCGGTTAACGATACCATCAACCCTGACGAAGTGGTTGCTTTAGGCGCAGCTTTACAGGCCGATGTTTTATCGGGAAACAGAAAAGACATTTTGTTATTGGATGTTACGCCACTTTCTTTAGGCATTGAAACCATGGGCGGTTTAATGGATACCATTATTCCAAGAAATTCTAAAGTACCTACAAAAGCTGGCAGGCAATACACTACATCTATTGACGGGCAAGTAAATATGAAGATTGCAGTTTACCAAGGCGAAAGAGATTTGGTGAGTGAAAACCGGAAACTTGCCGAATTTGAGTTAAAAGGAATTCCGTCTATGCCAGCTGGTTTGCCTAAAGTGGATATTAACTTTTTGCTTAACGCCGATGGAATTTTAAGAATTCAGGCTGTTGAATCACGTTCTGGAGTTAAACAGGAAGTTGATGTAAAACCAACCTACGGTTTAAAAGATGAAGAAGTAGAGCAAATGCTTTTGGACGCGGTAACCTACGCTAAACACGACGTTGCACAACGCATGGTGGTTGAAGCCAAAACAGAAGGCGACCAAATGGTTTACACCGTGGAACGGTTTCTGAATAAAAATGGAAGTTTTTTAAATCAGGAAGAAACTGACAAAACCAAAGAATTGGTAGCTAGCCTAAAGAACGCTATACAAAAAGAAGACAAAGATAAAATTTTGAGTTCAGTGGACTCATTAAATGAATATACCCGCCCGTTTGCAGAACGTTTAATGGACAAAGCGGTTTCGCAGGCGATGAGAGGGAAAAACGTTTAGGGAAAATATCATATTTTAAAAATTAGTAGTACCTTTCACCCACAAACTTTGGGTATGAATTGAAAGTGTTGATATAGTTTGTTGCATTAATTGAATTAGCGACTATCAAAATTAAAAAAAATGAGTCCCAAAAAAACTATTACCATCACGCATCCAGAATTTGCTATTCAAAACTACGAAAGGGATAAAAAATCTTTAGAACTTGCTATTGCTAGCGAGCAAGTCCAACATCAAAAAAGAGAAAAGAAAAAGAGGGAAGCCGAATTGCTGATTGCCAATGCAGAACTCTCATTTCAAAATGAAGAGAGAGAAAAACGGGCTGCTGAATTAGTAATTGCCAACAAAAAGTTAATTCTTGAAAACATTTATAAAGAGAAAAGAGCAGCTGAATTAGCGCTTGCGAATACTGAATTGGAGTTCCAAAATACCGAAAAAGAGAAAAGAGCGAACGAATTGGTAATCGCAAATAACGAATTAGCCTACCAAAATCAAGAGAAGGAAAACAGAGCTACAGAATTAATTATAGCAAATCATGAACTCGCTTTCCAGAACGAAGAAAAGGAAAAAAGAGCTACGGAACTTGCAATCGCAAATAAAGAATTAGCCTATCAAAACCAAGAGAAGGAAAACAGGGCTGCAGAATTAATTATTGCCAACCATGAACTCGCTTTCCAGAATCAAGAGAAGGAAAAAAGAGCCGAGGAGTTGGCAACGGCAAACAAAAAGCTAGCTTACGAAAATGCTGAAAAAGAAAAAAGAGCTACCGAGCTAATTATTGCGAATGAAGAACTAGCCTACCAAAACCAAGAGAAGGAAAAACGAGCTGAAGAACTAGCACTTGCAAATAAGGAGCTCGCATATGAAAATTGTGAAAAAGGAAAGAGAGCGGCTGAGCTTGAGCTTGTGAATCAAGAACTTGAAAAGCTAGAAGCCAACTTAAGAGATCGCATTAAAGATTTAGAAGAGGTAACGTTTATTACATCTCATAAGGTAAGACAACCAGTAACCAATATTTTAGGGTTAGCAACGATTTTAGAAAAGCCTCAATCTCCCCAGGAAATGCTAAAGATCATGAACTATATCAAAGATTCAGCGTTAAAATTAGACGCCTTTACAACGGAACTTTCTCAATTAACAAGCGATTTGGAGAAGAAATGGAAAGTATAGTGTCGAAAAGGTATAAAAAAAAATGCCGTTTAATTCGGCATTTTCTTGTTTCTCATCGGTAAATGATTTATTATTTAAGAGCATCAATTGCCTCTTGCTCTCTTAAGCCATCGATATTATTTTTACCTTCAAAAATATCTTTAACATCGTCAAAGTTTTCTAAAACTGCAGCAATAGAATCTAAAATATCAGAAGCGTTTTGGTGCATATCTCCTAGTTTGCTTTCTAGTTTTTTATTGTTGAGCTCCATGTTATCCACTTCAATTTTGCCTATTTTTTGTATTACTGCAGTTTGGCTGTGTTTTAGGTCTTCCAGCTCTCTGCTTATTTTCTCCATTAAATCAAACTTTTTTAGCTTGTCCATAATTTTTAAAATTTATTTTATAAATAGTCTACATCCAGTAATTATGCCAAAAAGACAAATATTGTTTCCAAAGCATTGATAAAACGGTTATTATTTACATCTCGAAAATGTTAACGTTTGGCCCAGAAATTCAAATTTCCAATAACCCCTAACTTCCATCTGTTTTTCATTATTAATAAACACTACCGAGCTCCAGTGTTTCCCGCTACTAGCGTCGTATATTTTTCCGTTCTCCCATCAGTTACTCTGCGGATTGTAAACCAAACCATCTAACACATCCATACCTAAAATCAGCCGGTTTCGCAAAGAATTTTCGGGATTTTTAGCGTCAATTCTAATCCGCATTGGTCTACTTAAGTCATCCCTATCATCATACCATAATACCTTTGCATGAAATTGGTCAGCAACTTTATACACATCAATAATCACGTTGTTCTTGGTCGATATCCATTTTCCTGAAATATCATTCTGATTTTGAAAACACATTGCCTTGACGGGTATTGTTAATATTAAACAAATAGCAAAAAACCTAAGCGGTACTGACATATATGATTCTTTTTTTAAAGAAAGCAATTATCTTGCTAATTATTAACTTAGTGCTATGAATATTTATGATGGTTTTGAAAAATTAGATATTAGGGTTGGAACTATTATAAAAGCAGCAATTTTTAAAGAAGTTAAAAAGGTAGCTTACAAGGTGTGGATAGATTTTGGCGAGCTTGGAGTTAAGAAAACCTCAGCACAAATTACGGTTTTGTATCAGCCCGAAGAACTTGTAGGCAAGCAAGTAATTGCTATTGTTAATTTTGAACCAAAACAAATAGCTAACTTTATGAGTGAATGTTTAATTTTGGGCGCTGTTGGGGAAAAAGGTGCTGTGGTTTTGTTGGGTTTGGATAAGGTTGTAGAGAATGGGATG